>JAFRLP010000119.1 GCA_017431185.1 Victivallales bacterium
CGGCGGATTGCGCCAAGGCTGGGCATGAGGTGACGGTTTTCGAGGCATTCCACAAATGCGGTGGCGTGCTGGTGTACGGCATTCCCGAATTCCGCCTTCCCAAATCCATTGTCCAGCACGAGATAGACGGACTCAAGGCGCTGGGCGTGAAAATCGAGACCAATGTCTGCATCGGACGCACACGGAAACTGACGGATTTGCTGGAGAAGGACGGCTTTGACGCGGTGTTCGTCGGCACAGGCGCCGGTCTTCCGAAGTTCATGGACATCGAGGGCGAGAACCTCATCGGCGTGTTCAGCGCCAACGAGTACCTGACGCGCGCGAATCTGATGAAGGCATATCTGGAGAACAAGGCGGACACGCCCTATTGGCACGGCAAGCGTGTCGCGGTGCTGGGCGGCGGCAACGTCGCGATGGACGCCAGCCGCATGGCGCTGCGCCTGGGCGCCGAGAAGGTCTTTCTGATTTACCGCAGAAGCGAGGCTGAGATGCCTGCGCGCAAAGAGGAGGTACACCACGCCCGCGAGGAGGGCGTCGAATTCCTCATGCTGCAAAACGCCAAGCGGATACTGGGAGACGAGCAGTCCAGGGTGACAGCCATCGAATGCCTCAAATACGAACTGGGCGAGCCCGACGCCTCAGGGCGCCGGTCCCCTGTGGCGATACCTGGGAGCGAGTTCACGCTGGATGTCGATACCGTGGTAGTCGCCGTCGGCAATGCCTCCAATCCCCTGATTCCCGCGACGACAGAGGGGCTGGACGTTGACAGGCGCGGCAACATCATCGTCTCCCCGGAAACGAACATGACCTCCATCCCTGGCGTATTCGCGGGCGGAGACATCGTGCTTGGAGCAGCGACCGTCATCCTGGCGATGGGCGAAGGCCGCCGTGCGGCCGCCGGCATCACCGCCTACCTGCAGCGCTGACGCATCTCTTGACACATTAACCACATAAGGAATCCACCATGAAACTCAAGACAGGAATACTGTTGTTG
Organism: Victivallales bacterium; assembly: GCA_017431185.1. The sequence goes on from JAFRLP010000119.1 coordinate 995, forward strand.
GCCGCAGTCACCGCGACTGGCCTAGCCCAGATGCAAATGCCCCGCCAGGTCGTCACCGCCGGCAAAGTCAAGGAGGTCAAGATAGCCGACTCCTGGCGCTACACGGGGCAGATTGTCTCCCCCTCCATGGTGAGAGTGACCGCCCGTGTCTCAGGCGAAATCCTGAAAATCGGCTTCAAGGACGGCGATATCGTCAAGGCTGGTCAGGTGCTTTATCAACTCGATGACGTGCAGTATGCCGCCCGCGTCAAGGCCGCCGAGGCGCAGGTCGCCGAGTCGCAGGCCACCGAGGCATACGCCAAGAGCAACTTCGAGCGCTACGACAACCTCTACAAGTCCAAGACCGTGAGCCAGGACGTCTTTGAGAGCGCCAAGCGCGACTATGGGGTTGCGGTCGCCTCGACCAAGGCGGCGGAGGCGGAACTGGCCATTGCCAAGGACAACCTCCAGCACTGCACCATCACCTGCCCCATTGACGGGCGGGCAGGAGTCACCGCCCAGACCGTCGGCAACTACATCACCCCCACCAGCGGAACGCTGGTGACCATCATCCAGACTGACCCCATGCGCGTGAAGTTCGCCATGAGTTACCGTGATTTCCTGGCGCAGGGGATGATGAAAGGGCAGTCCGACGTCACACCCGTCGTCACCATCCGCATGGCGGATGATTCGGTGTACGCAGCCGACGGCAAGTTCGAACTCATCAACAACGAGGCCCATTCGGGTACTGACACCCTGCAGCTCTATGCCCTGTTCCCCAATCCGGACGGCTTGCTCTACCAGGGCGGTACAGTCACGGTCGTCATCTCCTACAAGTCCCCCAAGCCGAGGCGGGCCATCCCGCCGTCCGCCGTCATGTACGACGCCGCCCATGCATACGTCTATGTGCTGGACTCGCAGAACCAGGTCTCGCGCCGCGACATCGTGGTCGGCTCGTTTGCCGGCGACTTCCAGGTGGTCAAGGAGGGTCTCGAACTCGGCGAGCGAATCATCGTTGACGGCACCCACAAGGCCATGCCTGGCATGGCGGTTGATGTGCAGGAGGAGTAGCCGGCCATGTTCTCACGCATCTTCATTGAGCGTCCCCGCCTGGCGCTGGTGTGCAGCATCCTTCTGGTGCTGTGCGGCGTCATCAGCGTCAACAAGCTCCCAGTCGCCGAGTATCCCGAGATTGCGCCGCCCACGCTTTTCGTGCAGGCGACCTACACAGGCGCATCCGCGCAGGTCATCTCCGAGAACGTCGCAATTCCGCTGGAAGACCAAATCAACGGGGTCGATGACCTGCTCTACTACTCCTCGACGTCCTCCAACAACTCGATGTACAGTTGCCGTGTGACCTTCAAGTCCGGCACGGACACCGACATGGCGCTGGTCAACCTGCAGAACGCCGTCAAGAAGGCCGACCCCAAGCTGCCAGCCGAGGTCAAGCAGATAGGCGTCACCACCGAGAAGCGCGGCAACGACATTCTGGCGATGTTCAGCTTCTCCTCCGACGGCAGTGTGATGGACGACATGCAGCTGAACACCTACGTGGACGCCAACATCAAGGACGCCGTCGCCCGTCTTGACGGCGTTTCCTCCGCCGACATCATGTCCATGCACGAGTATTCGATGCGCATCTGGCTCAACCCCATCCGCATGGCGGGCATGGGCATCACCGCCGGTGACATCATGACCGCGGTGGAGTCCCAGAACGTCAATGCGGCGGCGGGCAACATCGGCAGCGAGAACTCCAACCGCTACGTGAGCTACAAACTCAATGTCCAGGGGCGACTCAAGACCGCAGAGGAATTTGGCGGAATCATCGTCAAGACGGGGGCGGACGGCAGTGTCGTCCGTCTTCAGGATGTTGCGCGGGTCGAGTTGGGCTCCAACTCCTACACGGGCGAATGCCGCTACCAGGGACACCCTGTGGTCGGCATGGCGGTGTACCGCACTCCTGAGGCCAACGCGCTGGCGACGGTCAACCGCGTTCGGGCAGAGCTGGACGCCTGGAAGGCGCGTTTCCCGAAGGGCGTCAGCTACGACGTGGCCTACGACCCCACCGCATTCATCAAGGTGACCATGCGGGAAATCGTCGAGACCCTGGTCATCGCCTTGGCGCTGGTGGTTCTCATCACCTACCTCTTCCTGCAGGACTGGCGGGCGACTTTGGTTCCATCCGTCGCCATTCCCGTCGCCCTGATGGCGACCTTCCCCCTGATGCTTGCCATCAACTTCAGCATCAATGTCCTGACGATGTTCGGCCTGATCCTGGTCATCGGTTCGCTGTGCGACGACGCCATCGTGGTGGTAGAGAACTGCCAAGCGCACTTGGAGCGCGACCCCAACATCACGCCCAAGCAGGCGGCCATCAAATGCATGGAGGAGATCACGGGGGCCATCATCGCGACCACGCTTGTGACCGTCGCCTGCTACATGCCGTTGGCCTTCTTCGGCGGCATGGTCGGGGCCATCTACGTTCAGTTCGCCGTGACGATGTGCGTTTCGCTGTGCTGGTCAACGTTTGTAGCGATGACCCTTTCGCCCGCGATGTGCGCCGTCATCCTGCGCAAGCCTGGCAAGCCCAGCATTCTCTTCGCGCCGTTCAACGCGCTGCTCAACGGCAGCCGCAGCATCTATATGTTCGTGGTCAAAATCCTGGTGCGCCAGGGCATCATCACCGCCCTGCTCTTCGCGGGCGTGCTTTTCGCGGCGTGGTTCATGTTCAACCGTGTTCCCGCCTCCTTCCTGCCGGAGGAGGACAAGGGCGTGGTCTTCGCCGACTTCGAACTTCCGCCTGGCTCCAGCCAAGTCCGCACCACCGCGGCCTTGGAGGAATTCCGCAACAAAGTCAAGGACATTCCTGGCGTCAAGACCATTTTCCAGGTCGCGGGCTTCAGTTTCATGTCAGGAAACAACGAAAACGCGGGGCTTTGCTTTGTGCAGCTCGACGACTGGGATTTGCGCAAGACCCCAGAACTCCAAATCCAGGCGATGAAGCAGAAAATCCAGGGAATCGCCAACTCAATCCCCTCCGCCCGTGTCAGCGTGTTCACGCCACCTGCGATCATGGGGCTGGGGGCCGTCGGCGGAGCCAACTTCAACCTGTGCGCCATCGGAAATGTGGACGCCAATGACCTCTCGGTGACGGCCAAGAAAGTCACAGCCGAACTATCCGCAAGGCCCGAAACGCTTTTCGCCGCCACCAGCTACAACGCCGACACGCCACAGCTTTTCCTGGACATTGACCGCGAGAAGGCCGAGACCCTCAAGGTACCGGTGTCGCGCATCTTCTCCACGCTTCAGAACAATCTGGCCAGTTACTACATCAATGACTACACGATGGACTCCCGCAACTACAAAGTCCAGATGCAGGCCACCGCCGAAAACAGGGGAAAACTCTCCAACATCTCGGAGATGCTCATCCAGAACAACGAGGGCGGCATGGTCCCGCTCTCCTCGCTGGGCAAACTGCGGTTCATCACGGGGCCGTCAAGCATCACGCGATTCAACAAGATGCTCTCCGCCGAAATCAATGCCGTGGGCGTTCCTGGAGTCTCCTCCAACCAGCTCATCGACATCATTGACAGCCTGGAACTGCCGCCGAACTACCACATCGAATGGACAGGCATGGCGCTTCAGGAGAAGATGAACCAGGGGCAGTTGTTCAAACTCATGCTTCTGGCCCTGGTCTTCGCCTACCTGTTCCTGGTCGGACAGTACGAAAGCTGGACAATCCCCGTGCCCGTCATGCTCTCCGTCGTCTTCTCCAGCCTTGGTGCGCTGTGCGGGCTTTGGGTGATGAAAATGACCTTGAGCATCTACGCCCAGCTCGGTATGGTCATGCTGATTGGCCTGACCGCCAAGAACGCCATCCTGATGGTGGAGTTCTCCAAGACGGAACGCGAAAGCGGCAAAAACGTGTACGACGCCGCCATGGCGGGCGCCAATCTGCGCTATCGCGCAGTGCTGATGACGGCCTGGAGTTTCCTCTTCGGCGTGTTCCCGCTGGTGGTTGCCCAAGGCGCGGGCGCGGGCAGCCGTGTCGCCATTGGCGTGACCACCTTCTCGGGGCTGCTCCTGGCCACCATCGTCGGCATCTGCTTCACTCCCGCGCTGTACGCGCTGTTCCAGCGCATCCGTGAATTCTGCAAACGGCTGATTGGCATGAAATAGGCAAGCCGCCCCCGCGCCTTGCGGCGCGGGCACACGACAGAGACCCGCGCCTTGCGGCGCGGGATGTGCGGCGGTAAACGTGGTGGCAGACTGTGGCGAATATGGTGCCTGTCGAACAGCAATCGCAGAGGTGCTGTTTTCCCAGTCGTCACTTCTCCGCTTTGACAGGGCCAAAGACCACTTGGGTATCCTGGGAGTTTTTCGTCTGGAGCCCAGTGGTGTAAAAAATCGGCTTGTTCAGGAGTGCGACAAAATACCCTGGTGCGCATTTGGAGAGCAATTCCGTGCCAAAAGGTGTATTTTCGCCTGTCTGCTCCACCATCTGAACTGCGGCCATCGTCATCTCCATGAAGCGGTCAACCTGAGGGGCCTTTGACGAAAAGGCGATGGACGCAGGCTGGCTTTGCAGACGCGCCCGCCCTCCTGCGGGGACAGGTGCAGAGGAATTCCACAAATGCTTGCCGTCCTCGGCCAGCCAGCAGATTTTCTCCAAAGAGGCCCCGAGGCCGTTGACGATTTCGACTCCGCCGTCCGCCTGCCGAACGACGCGCAGCCGCTCGTTTCTGGTGCCGAACCGACTGCTGGAAATGTTCAGCACATTGCGCGGGGAAACAATCGAGGGATTGATGACCTGGCCAGGCGCATTTTCCACCACCAATGGCGCTCTGCGGGAGAAGAAGAGGGTGTCCTCGCGTTCAAAGACCAGGGGCTGCGATGGCTCAAACGGGGAGAGGATGGAGATTGCCGCAAAAGTCCGCGCCATCTTGCTCTCCTGGTCAAGCCAGGTGAAACCATGGCTTTTGACTTTGATTCCCCAGCCATCGTGGAAATTGACCAGAAGAAGCACCAGCAGACAGAAGAGGATGGAAAACAGCGGCGTCGTCCAGAACAGCCAGTATTCGCGATGACGTCTTTGCAGCCACAGGAAACTGACTGGAAACGCCAGGACGACAAACGTCAGCATCAACGCCACCAGCGCCAGAATGGGGATGCCAGGCATGGCAAGAGACAGGCTATTCAGCCAGCCGTCGCTCGCGGGCGCCGCAGGTTGAGCGTCCGTCAGAAGGCCAAGCGGGACAAGCCCCTGCTGTTCAAGGCTTTTCACCTTTTCGCGGTCGATATTTCCAGTCAGCGTAGGCTCCTGCTTCTTCCATTCCTCCTGGTGTTTGGAGGCGATGGGACGCCAGAAGACCTCATAGCCCAGACCGTCAGGGCTCCAGTATTCCATATCCCCAGGCACGCCTTCAGGCCAAGGCTCCCCTGGCAAGATGACCCGGGCAATGATTCCGCCGCAGTGCTTCCAGCGCTGCAGGGCAAACTGCTGCGCGGGCGGCAACTCCTCCCCTGCTCCCAACAGCAGGACATTCCGCTGAATTCCCTTGTCCAGCAAGGGGATTGGCAGGTTCCCCTGGTAACTGCGGTCATCCGTCCCCCACTGCTCAAAAGGCAAGGGAGAATAAAAGTGCTTCACAGCCTGGTGGGCCGTCGCCCCTAAAAACTTCAGCATGGATTCGGGGATTTTTCGGCTGGCGACCAGGAAATGGAAGTTGCCCTTTCCGCCGGAGATGTACTCCTCTGGCAAAGCGGGCAGGGAGATGGCGGTTTTGCCATCCACCATCAGAGTGTAGCCCATCTTATCCATGTCCAAATCATTGCCGGGGACGGAAAAATCCAGCAAGACACTGGAGCCTGGCTGCACCACTGCCTCGCGGATGACCGTGACGGGATGGTCATAGTCAGAACTGCGGAGAACCGCCCTCACCCGTGCGGGAACATTTCTTCCATTGTTCACACGCAGTTGAGAGGAACGGCAGGGGCCTGGCCCGCGCTCACCCCATTGGCTGGGCTGTGTCAGGAATTCCATCTGCTCCCATGTGGCGGAACGCGCGCCCAACGCCAGGGTCATCAGCAGGATACAGAGTGTTCTACGCATTGGTTCCTCCCTTGGTGACATCCGCCTCTTTCGCGTCAAAGATAAAATCTCTGGCGTGAGAAAGGACATATCTCACGAGCGGCACGCCAGAAACAATCGCCAGAAACGCTCCGGCGCACACTCCCAGGATATCCCCGGAACGCAGACAGAAGGGCGTGGTCAGCAACAGCCAGCGGTTTTCCAGATTGTTTTCCTCGAAAAAATGGTAACTGAGTCCATAGCCCATCAGAGGCAGGCAGAAGAACACAATGAAAACGACAAAAAACACGGGCAGTGGCTTGAGGGACGGACGGAACAGCACAAGGCAGGATGTGAGGTGCAGGTAGAAGAGAATGAAGAACGGAATGCCAAACAGCACGGTGTCCACATTCATGTCTTTGTCGGAGCAAAAATGGAGAATGGCGCAATAGCTCAAGCATATCACCAGGGTCTTCAGCCAGCATTGCAGGATGCCTCCCGCGCGCCCGCTGCTGAAGAGGAAGCGGAAAAGCCTCCGAAGACGACTCTTCGGGCGGTCAGCCAGGACACGTGGCCCCGGCTCCAGACGGTCAAAGCAGGCGGCCAGGGAGAGCAGGCAGGCGGAAAGCATGTTGAGGCCCCAAAACAGGGACAGGCCGACGAGCCACGGAGACTTTGAACGAAAAGCGGGCGCGAAGGGGAACAGCACGAGGGCCAAAACAGAAAAAATCCAGGGGAGAAATCCCAGATACAGGCGGGGCCAGTACATGACATTGCCCGTCCGCGGCGTCAAGACGGCCACCGCAATGGCAAACAGCAGGCCGCTGATCGCCAGGTCAATCAGAAGATTGTTGATTAGATATGTCATCAAATAACGGTGACGAAAATAATTCGAGGAGAAAATGGCGTTCTGGACGGCAAACGTAATCAGGATGGCCATTCCTCCTAAGGTGGCAAGGCCCTCGATGTTCTTGCGCCCCAACGCGCCTAGCAGAATGCATAGCATGGCCACCAGCAGCTGCTGCACCAGCAGACAGCAGACCGTGATGGCCATTTGCCCCTGGGAGATGCCCCGCATGAAGTAGGCGATATAGAGGAAGGGGCCGCCGACGGCGTAGATGAGGAAAACGGTACACATCGCGCAATAGAGTTTGCCCAGGACAATGGTGAACGGGCTGAGCACAGTCATCCTGCTCCAGTCCAGGTCCGGGGTCTGCCGCTCACGGCTGAACGCGGCGGTCTGCGAGACGACCAGGCATAACAGGCAAACCAGGTTGATGACCACCAGTTGCAGGACAAAGCTGATCATGCCCAGGTCTTCGGAGACGTCCTCGTTCAGGAAATCGCTCAGGTAAGGCATAAAGCAGAGTTGTCCCACCTCCAGCAACAGCAGAATGCCCATCACCACCAGAATGACCCGGCTATGGAACATCTGCCGCGTGTCCCGAAGAAAGACGGGATTCAGGAAATCGCTGTCCGCGCTCATCATTGCACATCCCCTTTGGTAACCCGCATGAAAATTTCCTCCAGAGCCAACTGTTTTCGCGAGAATCCGACGACGGGCAGTCCGGCTGCAAACACACGTGCCATCACGGGGGCGATGTCCTTCTCGGTTCCGTGCATGATGACATTCAGCTTGCTGTCATCCAGGAGGTCAACGGAGAGAACGGTGGGGTCTTCCAGAAGCCTTTGCTTGACTGCCGTTGCCGCCTCCAGCGTGTGGATCTCCAGAATGGTGTGTTCCTCCTTTGGCGGACTCGCCTGGACAGCCACGCTGTTGGGCAGTGGCGGCGGTGTCGTCGCCACCAGTTTCCCCGCAATCTCCTGGATGGTTCCGCAGGCCAGCACCCGTCCCAGTTCAATGATGATGGCTGCGTCACACATGTCCTGCAGTTCACTGAGGATATGGCTGGAAAGCAGGATGGTCTTTCCCTGCGCCGCCAGCAGTTTGATGAGCCGTTTCAAATCCAGACGCGCACGCGGGTCAAGCCCTGCGGCGGGTTCATCCAATATCATGACATCAGGGTCATTGACCAGGGCGCGCGCCAGGCTTACCCTCTGCTTCATGCCCTTGGATAGCCCGTCAATGTATTTTTCGCGCATGTTCTGAAGACTGCAAAACTCCTCGATTTCCTTTAGGCGACGATGGCGCGTCTCCCCCTTCAGCCCAAAGGAGCGGGCAAAGAAATCAATGTACTCCCACACGGCAATGTCCCGATAGGCTGGCAGCGAATCTGGCATGTAGCCGATGAAACGCCGAACCTTTTCAGGGTAATTGACGACCGAGACCCCATCATAGAGGACATCGCCCTCGTCAGGCAGAAGCAGGGTGGACATCACCTTGATGGTGGTGGTTTTGCCGGCGCCATTGGGTCCGACAAAGCCATAGACATGACCGGACGCCAACTCAAAGGAAACATGGTCAGCCGCCGTCGTTCTGCGGTACCGCTTGACAATGTTCTGGACTTGTATGTTCATTCCGTCCTCTCGACAGCGGTTCGTTCAGGCCAGGCAAAGCCAGCCGCCTCCACGGTGGCCAGCAGATGCGCCACCAGCGAACTGGCCGTCAGTTTCTCCAGACGCGCCTGGTAGTTCAGGATAAGGCGGTGAGCCAGCACAGGAGGGGCGACGCGGCGCACATCCGCAAAGCCGACCGTGGGATGGCCTGCCAGCAGCGCCGAGGCCCGTGCAGCCTCCGCCATGGCGATGGCCGCGCGCGGGGAGGCTCCGTAGGTCACGCAGCGGTTGACCTCCTCGGACGCCCCTGCGCCGCCAGGATGCGTCGCCGCCACCAGACGGGCAATGTAGGAGGCGACCGCCTCACTGAGTTCGATGCGTTCCATCATCGCAAAAAGCTGCTCCAGCCACTCACGGGACAGAGGCGCCGACGGCATGGGCGGCTCGCCGCGCCGCCGCTCCAGAATGATTCGCTGCATGGTCTCCGTGTCCACGCCAGTGACCTCCAGTTTGAACAGGAAACGGTCCAGCTGGGCCTCGGGAATCGGATATGTGCCTTCCATTTCAATGGGGTTCTGGGAGGCCAGCACGAAGAACGGCGCGGGAAGAGGACGCGTCACCCCCTGCAAGGTGACACAGCGTTCCTGCATGGCCTCCAGCATGGCCGAGTGGGGCGTCGGGGAGGCACGGTTGATTTCAAACCCCAAAAGCCAATTGGTGAAGATGGGGCCTTGCTGGAATTCCAGACTGCGATGCCCCTGGGCATCGACTTGAAGAATATTGCCACCGAGAATGTCGCCTGGAAGCAAATCGGGGGTGAATTGGACGCGGCGGAACTCCAGCCCCAGCAATTGCCCCAGGACCTTCACCAGCGCCGTCTTGCCGACTCCCGGCAACCCTTCCAGCAGAATATGCCCTCTGCTCAGCACTCCGATGAGCACCAGTTCGTGCAAATCATGCTGTCCGAGCAGAATGCTGTCCAATTCCGCCAATATCTTCTGCGCTTTTTCCTGCGCAGGCGTCAGTTCTTCAGGGGAAATGAGCATATTTCGTGGGTATTGATGAAGCGACAGACCCCAGTTTCAGTCCCCGCAGAAAACACTCCTGGTAGTCTAGCAAATCGTTGAAGTGCAGAAAATGCAGGTGGCTTGCCAAATCCTGCATCATGGCCAGGCGAGACGGCTCGCAAGCCAGGCGGGCCGCCCCCAGAAGACTGGTGTTGCCCACGCATTCCACTGGCACAGACGGCAACAAGCCGATGTCCACTGCGTTGGCCAAATCCAGCCAGCGTGCAAATCCTCCCGCCAGGAAAATACGTTTGACAGCCACCCGTGCCATTTGAGACAATGCCTGAATGCCAGAGAAAACAGCGGCCTTGGCCTTTAGCAGTTCCTCAATGTCACGCGCGGAAATCTCTTTTCCTGACCAAAGCGACAGACGCTCCTGCGGCGGGCGGAAATGTCCGTACTCATCCAAAACACGCGAGTTTTTGAGGACTGCGAGCAAATCGACCAGCGCCGAGCCGCACAGTCCTACGGGTGCGGCTGTTCCGCCTGGCATACGGGTGAACCGTAGTCCAGGCAGGACATGCTCCACGGCTCCAGGCTGCGCAGTGCAGGCACAGGAGAGGCCAGCCCCTTCAAAGGCGGGTCCCGCCGCTGCCGCTCCGCAGAGAAGCTCACGTCCTGTATGCAGCACCATTTCGCAATTGGTGCCCAAATCAACGAACATCTCCCCAGGTTCAAGGACAACCTCAGGGAGACCAGCCACAATGTCTCCTCCCAGATAGGCCGCCGCTGGCGGTGCAGTGTAAACGGGGCCATGGCAATGCAGTCCCAAATCAATGCCATTCCGCACAGGAAAATTCCTGACGGGCATGGCAAAGGGATGCCCTCCCAGGGGAGACGGGTCAATGCCGTGCAGGAGCAGCGCCATCGTCGCATTGGCGGATATGGCAATGGCAGACGCCTGCGCCACACCCAATTGCTCCAGCAGCAGGTTTAGCGTATCCACCACAGCAAGGCGCAGTTTTTCCAGACCGCCAGGCGTGCCGGCGAAAGCGATGCGCGTTACCACATCGTCCCCAAAACGCCGCTGTGCATTAAATGCGCTGGCACGCGCCTGGACCTGGGCATTCCGAACTGCCACCGCCACCACTGTCGTGGTGCCGAGGTCGATTCCCACACGCACCCCTTCCGCCACGGGTAGCGGGCGCCCTGACCAGTCGTCCAGGCTGCAAGTCCGCTGTTCCAGCACACAGGAACTCGGCACCAGCACTTCGGCGTTCCGTGAAACCAGACGTGTCCTGCAGGCTAAAACCTCTTGCCTCCCCCCAGGAGGAATGCTTAGAGGATTACCATTGACAATCCAGTCTCCAGAGAGCAGTGTGACCCGACAATGACCGCAACGCCCTCCCCCGCCACAACCATTGCGCAAGCGCAGATGGCGCTGCCGTTCCAGTTCCTGCATCAGTGTACCTGATCCGGAAGACAGCGGCACCTGCTGCGTAGGTGACTGCTCGAAGGTGGCCATTCCTCTCTTTTAGGTAACTATTCAGAACCCCAGGCTACTTCAATCCGCGTGGCCTAAGGCCTTGCGAGCAGGTTGGGGTCTCACGCTTGGCGCATCGTACACTTGTGACAAATCAGAGGCTGCACACGTCAAAACAGGCGAGCGTTCTGACCAGTTTCTCTTTTAGATGAAGGGGACTTACCAGGGAGAAGCCCTGCTGAGGCGTTCTCCCCATTCAAACGAGGTGCAAAGACCTTTGCGACACACCCCAAAAGTCAAGGCCGGACGCTTTTATTTCTTGGAGGATTTCTCGTTGTCCGAGTCGGTCTTGAAAGCGATGGAGGCCAAGGTAGGCGTGTCGTTCTTTTCCGTGTTCTTGTTGCTGAGAATGTTCTGCAACAGGCTCACATACGCATCAGTCAGGCTGACGTTGGTCAGTTTGGAAATATTGTTGGCCAGTTCACGCATCCGACGGTCCAGCACGGTCTCCACAATCTTCTTGAGGACATTGTTCGGCAGGCCGTTCTCGATTTCTTCCACGCTGTTGTCGGCATTGGCGCGGAGCATGTTCTCATCGGGCGCGAATTCCTCATTGCCCTCGAAGAACCAGCGGCCATCAAGCTGATGCATACGGCAGAAGGTGTATGCCAGAGAACGGCTCATGCCGCCCAACCCAACCTCCAACTTGGAGTAATGGCTTTGGGAGATGCCCAGATCATGGGCCATGCGGGCCTGGGTCTTGCGCTGGACAATACGTACATGACGCATACGCAATCCAACTGCCTTCACATCAAAGGTCTCTTTCTTTCTCATCTTCGTCGTCCTTCTTTTTTGGGGTTTCGGTGCCATATTCCAAGCCAATGTCAACGGAACACGTTCCCCGCATCACGCAGAGAATAAAAACCACTGTTCATTTGACATCAGATTGAAATAACTTGTTTTGCGTTTGCAAAAAAATCTCGGACAGTCATTCAAAAAAACACTTGCCAAGTTAAAAGCATTAAGAATATAACTTGTTTTTTGGAAAAATCAATTGCATAGTGCAAAAAAAGGAAAAAAAAGACTGAAAAGACTAAAAGGACACAAAGGACACAAAGGAAGCAAAGGAGAAGATTGTGTGCAGCGCTGCACCCTGATGACCTTTGTCCTTTGCGTCCTTTGCGGGCACAAAAAAAGCGCCGCAGGCCTGCGAAAGGCCTGCGGCGCCGGAGGGGAGGTTGGCGGCGCGCTACTTTCCCGCGCTCTGGAGCGAAGTATCATCGCCGCGGGAGTCCTTAACGGCCGTGTTCGGGATGGGAACGGGTGTCTCAACTCCGCGAGGGCCACCAACCAAAGGGGAGGCGTCCGGACGACGAAGGGAAGCCAGCCATGTGACGCGGGCGGCGCCCGCCTCGCTCTCGGCCCGTCCGGCCCCCGCGCCATGCGCGGGGCCCGGACGGGGAAGCGGACAAGTCTCACGGCCTATCAGAACCGGTCGGCTGAAACGCTCGCGCGCCTTGCACCGCCGGCCTGTCGACCCGGTAGTCTCCCGGGGGCCTTCAGCCACTCGCGTGGGGGGATGGCTCATCTCCGGGGGGGCTTGGCGCTTAGATGCCTTCAGCGCTTATCCCTTCGAGACGTGGCTACCCGGCCGTGCCCTCAGGCAGGACAACCGGCGCACCAGAGGTCTCCCGTCCCCGGTCCTCTCGTACTAGGGGACGCTCCCGTCAACCATCCTTCGCATGCAGAGGATAAGGACCAAACTGTCTCACGACGTTTTGAACCCAG
>JAFRLP010000120.1 GCA_017431185.1 Victivallales bacterium
ACGCCTGTTTCTTTACGACTGCCACTGGAATCTCCGTGATGTGAGGCAATTCGTCCAGCAGCGCACAAGTGCAGTCATTCCAGTTGACAGTTGCGAAGGCATGATGTCCCATGTTCTTCCGAAGACGGACATTGTCATCATGTTTGGGGAGTGCGCAGGTTTTCACAAGGCATTCCCCAATGCTCAACTCATATTTGTCTCACCACCAGAGTTCATTGGATTTCCCCAAAACACAAAAAAGGTGTATTTGAAACGCTATGTCGAAGAGCGTTTTCTCCAAGACGTTGAGACTGTTTATTATTGAATACGCCATTCTGTGCTTGACGACGGTTCTCGCAGACGGAAAAAGCTTCTGTTGCGCGATAATGGAAGACCTGTCTCCAGACCTTGTTAAAGACATTAATCGCTGAATGGCAGTGGCGGTTGCTTTGCCAATGCAAAAACATGAGATATGCCCGTACCTTATAAGGAGGTAGAACGAAACTGCTTTTTTTCGCTTACGGTGTGTGTTTGGCCTGCCGGAATATTGTCCGTGAGTACCGCCAGGCTTCCAGGGAGATGATGATGGCGGTCAGCAGCCAGGAGAACGGGTAGCATGCCATCAGGAAGCCGTAGGTTTGATGCCTGGGAAACAGCAGATAGACCCAGGTGATGCGGAGGCCGCAGACGCAGACCAGCGTGATGAGGGCTGGCGGGAGGGAGCGTCCGAAGCCCCGCAGGTAGGCGGAGGCGACATCCATCAGCACGTTGGCTGGGCCGCCCAGCAGCAGGCAGAGGAGTCGGACATGCCCCAGCGCAATGACTTCAGGCGAGGGATTGAACAGCCCCAGCGCCTGGCGCGCCACCAGCAGGAGAGACCCCATGATGAGAAGGTTGACCGCGAAGCCCTGCACCAGGCAGGTGCGCAGGATGGCCTGGCACCGGGGCAGATTCCCCGCGCCGTAGTTCTGTCCGATGAAGGTCGTGCATGCCTGGGAGTAGCAGTTCAGGAAATAGAAGGCCAGCACTTCCAGGTTGAACGCGGCAGCCGATGCGGCCATGGCGTCCGCCCCCAGTTGATTGATGGCGGACTGTATGCAGATGTTGGAGAGGGAGAAAACCATGCTCTGGATACCGCAGGGCAGGCCGATGGCGGTGATTTTCTTGGCGCTGGGCCAGGAGGGCAGCCGGGCCAGGTTCTGCCAGAGTTGGATATCGGGTGCATTGAACAGGAGGAGCAGCAGCCAGGCGGCGCTTACTCCATTGGCCAGCACGGTGGCCAGCGCCACGCCATCGACGGTCATGCCCAACTTGAGCACCGCCACCAGGTTGAAGATGACGTTGATGACCCCGCCGGTGGTCAGGCTGTAGAGCGGTGTGCGGGTGTCGCCGCGCGCCCGGAAGATGGCCGCCGCGAAGGTGTAGAGCAGGATGACGGGGGCCCCGCAGAGGTAGATGCGCAGGTAGAGCAGCGCCATCTCGAAGACCTCTTCGGGGACACGGAGCAGCAGAAGCAGGGGGCGGGAGAAGAGGCATCCCAGTCCCGCCACCAGGAGACCGCCGGCGACCGCAAACCACAGCGATGCGGCGATGGCCTGGTTGGCCGCCTCCCTTCTCTGTGCGCCAAGGTGGTTGGCGACAATGACATTGCTGCCCACGGAGAGACCGAAGAACAGGGCAATCATGATGCCGATGACGGAGTGGTTGCTGCCCACAGCCGCCATGGCGTGCTTGCCGACCAGCCGTCCCACCACCGCCAAATCCGCGGCGTTGAACAGTTGCGAGAGGAGCTGGGTGAATGCCAAAGGCATGGCGAAGGCGAAGATGCCTGTCGAGAGTCGCCCATGGAGTATGTCGATGTTGCGTGGCATGGAGGTGATTATTCCGTCTGCTGGTGGAAAAGACGGGCGTAGAAGCCGTTTCGCGCGAGAAGTTCGGCGTGGGTGCCGTATTCGCTGACCACGCCTTTCTCCAGCACGGCTATCTTGTGGCAGCGCATGGCCATGGAGACGCGCTGGGAGACCATGATGGCGGTCTTGCCGACGAGGATCTGGGCGAGCGTCTCCTGGATTTTGCGCTCCGTGTTGGCGTCCAGGGCGGAGGTGCAGTCGTCCAAAATGAGCACTTCCGGGTCGGTGAGAAGGGCCCGGGCAAGGGAGAGCCGCTGGCGCTGACCGCCAGAGAGACTGGCTCCCTTCTGGCCAATGAGCGTCTCGTACTGGACTTTCATGCCCAGGATGAAATCATGCATTTCGGCGGCCTTGGCCGCATCCATGATTTGGGTGTTTGTCGCATTGGGGCGTCCGTAGCAGATGTTGTCGCGCATGGAGCCCGAGAAAATCTGCGCCTCCTGGGGGACGATGCCCATTCCTTGTCGAAGGGAGGCCAGCCGGATGTTGTCGAGGGGGATGTCGTCCACCAGGATTTTCCCGTGCGTGGGCAGGTAGAGCCGTGAGAGCAGGTTGAGGAGGGTGGTTTTCCCGCTTCCCGAGGCTCCCATGATGCACAGCCAGGTCCCTGCTGGCACATTCAGGTTGACTCCCTTGAGTACTGGTTCTATTGCAGAAGGCGAGAGGGTCGCGGGCGAGGATTCCTCCGCCTCCTTGTCGGTGATGGATTGCGGGTAGGAGAAATAGATGTTTCTCAGTTCGATGCCCTTGCGAAGAGGTCGGGGAAAGTCGACGGCCCCTGGCTTGTCGTAGATTTCCACCTTGCGGTCAATGACACCGACCACACGAAGCAGGGCGATGCGCAGACGCTGGAGCACGAAACTCAGGTTGGTGAACTCCAGCGCGGGCTGGAACAGGGTCATGGCCGTATTGTGCAGGAACATCATTTCGCCCAGGGTCATCTCCCCTTGCAGGCTCAGCCAGCCGCCATAGAGGAAGATGGCGGTGCTGGAGAGGCTGGTCAGAATGGTGGCGTTGCGGCTCAACCCCGAGTTGATGTACTGCACAGCCAGGGTATCGCGGATGGAGCAGGCGATGACCCGATGGAATGTCAGCACCTCCCCCAGTTCACGCGCGTATGCCTGGATGGCCTTCACGCCGTCTATCTTCTGGGAGACCAGGCCGTACAGGCAGGAGTTGGTGTGGCGTATCTCCATGTTCAGCCGCCGCACCTCTGGACGTTTGCGGTGGTACATCAGCGCGTACATCGGGGCGATGCAGAACGCCAGAAGCGCAATGCGCCAGTTCTGGCTGAGGAGAATCGCCGAGCCGACCAGCATCATCGAGATGCAGTGCGTCGCGCTCATGAACAGGGCCATCATCTCCACGCGGACGCTCTGCACGTCCGACATGATGCGGGACAGCAGCCGCCCCGGGCTCATGCTCTGATGGTAGGACATGGACAACTCCAGAATCTTCTGGTGCATGTCCTCGCGCATGCGGCCCGTGATGTTCTGCTGTACGATAATCTGCATTCGGCAGGAGAGACGCGCCAGCAGGTTCAGGCCGATGCGCAGAGCCAGCAGGGTCAGTGTGATGCGGAGAAGCCGTCTCCCCGCGTCGGGCGGACGTTGCGTGCCCAGGCGGACGCCGTTGTCCATCTGGCGCCCCATGCTGACGACGGGGCGGGAGGAGCGGAAGCGCTCGCGGTCAGGCTTCCAGACACGTTGCTCCATGCGGGAGCCTGGCTGTTGCCGTGGCGGGGCCTTGATGACCAGCACTTCATCGACGATGGTCTTGGTCAGATAGGTGAGGATATAGACGCTCGTGGAGTTGGCGCTGACAAACAGGATGCACAGCAGCAGAATCCATCGCCGTGGCCAGACATATTTGCGGATGAAGCGCAGGTACAGCGGCCAGTCCGTGCCGCCAAAGGGAGTGATGTGAGCTGGCGGGCGGAAAAGGTAGTCGCGGGTATGCTCGCGTGGTTTGCTGAACAGGCTCATGGCGCTCTACTCCTCTATGATTCCCTTGCCGACATGTTTGGTGTAGAGGTCACGGTAGCGTCCGTTCGGGATGGCCATGAGCTGGTCATGCGTGCCCTGCTCGGCGATGTACCCATTGTCCAGCAGGATGATTCGCGTGGCGTTCTTGATGGTGGAGAGGCGGTGGGCGACCACGAAACTTGTCCGCCCCTCCAGGACTTTTGCCATCGCCCTTTGGATGGCCTGTTCGGAGTCGGAGTCGAGCGAACTGGTCGCCTCGTCCATGATCAGGATGGCGGGATTGGCGCAGATGGCACGGGCGATGTTGATGCGCTGTTTCTGTCCGACGGACAACTCCACCCCAAAGTCTCCAACCAGGGTGTCGTACTGTTCTGGCAAAGACATGATGAAATCGTGGATTTCTGCGGCCCGGGCGGAGTTGACAATCTCCTCGTCCGTGGCGGAAGGGCGGCTGTAGCGGATGTTTTCGCGGATGGATACCCCGAAGAGCAGGGACTCCTGCAGCACGATGCCGAACTGCCGGCGCAGGGCGTGGACCTCCAGGTCGCGCACCTCCACGCCGTCGATTTTCAGTGAGCCGCCAGTGATGTCGTAGAAGCGCATCAGCAGGTTGAGGATGGTGGATTTTCCGCAGCCAGTCGGGCCGATGAGCGCGGTGGTGTCGCCTGGCTGGCAGTGAATCGTGATGTCACGCAGCACCGGCTTGCCCTCCACATACTGGAATTGTACGTGCTCCAAATCCACCTGCCCGCTAATGTGCGGCAGGGTAACCGGATGTTCGCCATTCTGGATTTCGGGCACCTGGTCGAAAATCTCGAAGAGGCGGTCGCAGGCGATGGAGACCTGCTCCAATTGGGAAATCAGCTGCGAGAAGCGGACCGCAGGCCAGAGCAGCTGGGTGGAGTAGGCGGCGAAGGCGCAGACGTCGCCGTAGGTCATGTCGCCCTGGAGCACGAGCGCGCACCCCAGCGAGTAGATGAGCGTGTAGCCGACGACATGGATGAGGTTGACGTTCATCCAGAACCGGTTGCCGGCCAAATCCTGGTCGCGCTCGAAGTCCAGCGCGGTCATTGACTGGACTTGGAAGATTTGGTTCTCGCGTTCCTCCGCACCGAAGGTCTTGACCGCCATGTTGGCGACCAGGCGGTTCTGCACTCCGCCGGAGAGACGGTCGTAGGCCAGACGGCTGGCACGCCCCGCCACCACCATGGGATGAAGCGTGAACTTGTAGTTGAGCACAAACACCACCAGAGTCAGAAGCAGCACAATGGCCAGGCGCCAGTTCAGCAGAACCGTCACCGTCACGGCGAAGGAGGCCCCGATGAGGTCGGAGACAATGGTCAGGGTCTGTCCTGTCAGCATGGATTGGACGGTCGCCGAGTCCCCCATCAGGCGATAGACGATTTTACCGACGCTGTGCTTGCCGAAGAAGCGCAGGGAGAGCCGAAGCAGATGCTGGTAGAGCGCACAGCGGATGTCAAACACAAAGCGCTGCCCCAGGAAGGCCATGGATAACTGCTGGATGTAGGCGCAGCAGGCGATGACGACCGGCACGGCCGCCATCGCGATGCCGAAGCCCAGCAGGTAGTCCGTGTCGCCGTTGGTGAACACGTTGTCCACCAGCACCTTGTTGATGAGCGGCGGCAGCATGGCCAGCAGCGAGAGCAGGGCGGTCAGTCCCATCAGTGAATAGAGCCGCAGGCGATAGGGACGCATGAACACCAGTATCTTGCGCAGATTACCGATGCTGCTCGATGGCTTGTTCTGTTCAGGCATGGCCATGTAGCCGCTCTCCCGCGGCATGGTCGGCGGGGAGGGCGAATCTGGGTTGCGGTGATGCTCCCCAGATTCCGCGATAAGGGCACTGGCTGGCGGGCATGGTGCGAAAATCTTCTGGCCCGCCCTCGGCTGGGGTGTCACGCACACTCCTTAAGATAACCCCCTCCAGCGCATTGTCAAGCACCGTGGAGGCGAATAACCTGTCCACCCGTCAATTATTTGGACAAACCTCCAGTGCGGGCGAATGCATGGATTTCCGTAAACTGGTGGTGGAACGGGAAAAAAATTTTGTTTGGCAATTTGACAAGGGAGGAATGGGTGCATATATTATACATAGACTGTACAAAGGAAGGCATGAAGAAAGATGACATATACAGGAAACTGCGCCTGGACATCGTGTCCGGGCGACTGAAGCAGGGTGACTGTCTGCCGACAGAAAACGAGGGCGCGGAAAATTTCGGAGTCGCTCGTGGCACGATGCGTGAGGCTCTGAAGAAACTGGAGGCGGAGGGGTTTCTGGAGCGGGTCAAGTCAAAGGGGACGTTCATTCGTCTGCCGGAGGTGAAGCCGGAGTCGCGCACGCTGTCGTTCCTGGTTCCCTGCGAGGAGTACCTGCGGTGCTTTGGCCTGCATAGGCAGAGGGTTCTGTTTGAACTGATTGCCGAGGCGGCGACGGTGGGGTGGCGTGTCTCGCCCGTCATCTTCTCGCGCACCAACGACAACCACGACATCTGGTGGGAGAATCTCTCCCATTTCAATTCGGACAGCAGAATCATCGTGGACCGCCATTGGTATGAACCGTATTTTGAGACATTGGTCGCCATCGGGGCGCGCGTGGCGTATATCCGCAATGAGACGGACATCTTGAATCAGCATATTAGGGAATGCACGGAGAAATGGCCGCATTTCGTCGAATTGGACAAAGTGGGCGCCAGGGCCGCCTTCGAGTATCTGCAGGCACAAGGGTGCGGAAAAATCGCCATTGCCATGCGGGATGTTCGGCAGCCCGACCACGCCATGTGCCAGGAGTACCGTGCTTTTCTGCGACGGACGGGACAGCGGGAAATCCTGATTGAACTGCCAGAGAATACCATAACCTCCCCAATCGCCGAGGCCTATCGCAGATTCGGCTTTGACGGCTTGCTTGTCCATTGTGACGAGCGGGCGTTGCCGCGTCAATGCAGTGTGCGCGGGGCGCTTGGACTGCCTGAGGGGTTCCCCATCGTCGCCATTCCGATGTTCTTGGAGGAACTCTATTTTGACCCACGGGAGCGCATCCCCACGCTTGAGTACCCCATCCGGCGGATGGCACACGACATCGTCGCGTGCCTGACCGCCTCGCAATATTTCAGCGGAACACATTCCTACGAGCCATTCCTCAACCTGACAGGAGCGAAAATCAATGCATGATTCAGACAGAGACCCCAGAGCATTTCCGTGCGGCAGATTGTTCACTCTCATTGAGTTGCTGGTCGTCATCGCCATCATCTCCGTGCTGGCGTCGATGCTCTTGCCGGCGCTGGCGAATGCGCGGCACAAGGCATTGCAGGTCAGTTGCCTGAACAAGCAGAAGCAACTCGATCTGGGAGTGATGCAGTACACGGATGAGTGGCTGTTCTTTCCCTGGTGCGAAAGCCGCTACATGGGAGAGTGGGCATGGTACATCGCCCCATATTTGGGAATCAGCGGGGCGGACGACATAGAGACGGTGGGGGCTGGCATCGTCAAGTCCAAGTTGTTTCGTTGCCCCGCCAATCCCAAGGCGAATCCCAGTACCCAATACACCCACAAGGCGCTGCCAGGGTCTGCTGGCGGTTTCAGTCTCACCTACAACCTGTTCCTGGGGGGCCAAAACATGCCTTCGGGAACCCTGAACGTCTCCTCGGCACAAATCAAATATCCGTCCAAACTGATTGTCACCCAGGACAGCAGTCTGCCCTATGGTGAGACACGCGGGTGGAACAGCAACCAGACCTGCTGGTATCTGAACTGGAGTGGGTGGAGCAATGCCTGGTATGCCCCGATTGGCCATGCCACCAAAATCCATGGTGGCAAGTTGAACCTCAGCTTTGCCGATGGACACGGTGAACTTCGCAGCAAATACTCGCTTTGCCACTGGAACATCGTGGGCTGTGACCTGGTGAGGGTCGATGGCTCATCATTGACTGGCAACCCTAGCAGCACACCGTGCACAAACTGGTGGGATTAAACAGAGGAATCTTTCAAAAATATGAGAACTGTCAGCACCGCCATGAGAAGAAGGTTTGGGATGATGTGTGCCTGGAAATTCGCTTGTCTGTTGATGGGACTGTTCGCCTGGTCTGTGATTTCATTGGCAGGTGAGGAGCCATGCGTGGCTCTGGTCAAGGATGGGGTGGCAAAGTCGGTCATTGTGCTGGAGACCGACAGTGTTTCGACACGTCGCGCCGGGGAGGAACTCCAGTCGATGCTGGAGCGCCGAACGGGAGCGCACATTCCTCTGCTGGGGGCTGGGGAGTCAGCTCCCGACGGTGCGCTTCCGATATATCTGGGACTCTCTGACCGCACCAGAAAACTTGGCGCGGACGACGGCAACCTGCCCTTTGACGGCTATTTCTTCAAGGCCACCCCTGAATGCGTGGTCATAGCAGGGAGAGACGCGCCGCAGACCAATGAGGCCTACCACGGCCATACCCAGGTGGTCTGCAACTACAAACTCCATTACTATGCCTTTGGAGAGAAGGGAACGGTGAACGGGGTTTACAAAGTCCTGGAGAAATACGCCGGCAACCGCCATTACATGCCTGGAGAACTGGGGGACGTGGTTCCGCAATCCCCCGATTTCATCCTGCCTGTCACCCAGTATATGGATTCCCCCGCCTTCCGGGAGCGCTATTTCTATGCCTGTCATTTCCGGGATGCCAGTCCGGACTTCCTTCGCTGGTACTATCGGCTCTGCGCCGGAGGACAGAACAACTCCATCAATCACAGTTACCATAGGATGAGGGGCTTCAAGGAGACGCACCCTGAATATTTTGCGCTGATAGATGGACAGCGCGACTTCGGGCGGCTTTCGACTGCCAACAATTTCGGAAATCTCTGCCTGAGCAATCGCGGCGGCATCGAGGCCTTTGCCAAGAAGGCCCAGGAGTTCTTCGACAGGAATCCGGGCTACCAGATTTTTCCCGTCGTGCCTCAGGATGGGTTGTACCGCATCTGCGAATGTCCCGACTGCCGGAAACTCTATTCCCCGCATCTGGGGGCGACGGGCAAATTCTCCAACGCGGTGTTCCACCATGCCAGGGCAATCGCCGAAATCGTCGGAAAGACACATCCGGGAAAATGCATCGGAACGTTGGCGTATGCTTCCTACCGTGTGCCGCCGGAGTTTGACCTGCCGCCGAATCTGGCGGTGCGCGTCTGCTATGCGCGCCAGTCCCTGCGTGACCCGGAGAAAAAGAGACTCGTCGAGGAGGCCATCGCGGGATTCGCCGCCAAGAAGGTTCCGATTCTGGTGTGGACATACCCGCTGTTCAACCATAGGCCGCCGATGCGGGGCATCCCCGTGTTCTATCCGCACATCCTCCAGCAGAACATGAAATTCAACCGCGAGCATGGCGTCATCGGCGAATTCAGCGAAGCGTCGTACTATGCCGGCGGAGGAGACCAGGATGTCAAGCCCTCCCAGGTCGGCTTTCCCGGCTTCACGCATCTCAATGACTATGTTCGCTGCCAACTGCTGTGGAACCCCGATTTGGACATGGCGGAAATGCTTGAGGAGTACTATCGGCTGTTCTACGGGCCAGCGGCTTCCGCCATGCGCGACTTCTGGGAGACAGCCGAAAGCCTGTTCCTGCAAAGGGGGGAGGCCACGATGTACACCACTGAAGACCTTGACCTCTTCTCCGGGAAACTGGCCAGGGCGGTCGCTCTGACCGATGCGGAGTCCGTTTACGGTCGCCGGGTCAGGCTGATTCAGGACGAACTAGCCCCCTTCTTCCGCACGATGCGTCAGCTCCGCTCCAAAAGCAAGTTCCTTGGCGTGTCGCTGACCCGCGAGGAGATTCCCCTGGACTATGATCCGGACGGAGTGTGGCGGCATGCCTACGGGTGCCGCCTGACCTTCAAGAATGGCAGGACGGAAATCCCGGAGGAGGACGCCACCCGTCTCTATGCCATTGCCAACGCCAAGGGGCTGGCGCTGCACGTGGTCTGCGGCGAACCCAGCCTCGACCGCATGGTGGAACAGACCAGCAAGCGTGATGATGCTGAGAATGCCTGGCGAGACGATTGCCTCGAGCTGTTCCTCTCCACCGCCGACCGCAGGGTGAATAACCAGTATATCATCACTGTGGGCGGGCAGATTGTGGATGGACGGCGTGGCATTGACGTGAACGTCAGTGACTGGGCCTGGAACAGTGGCCTGACCATGAAGCAGAACCGTCTTCGGCAGAAGGGAAAAAGCAAGCACACGACCACCTTGCTTATCCCCTGGAGCGACTTGGACTGCACGTTGGACACCTTGCCCGCGCTGCTTTTCCAGCTTTTCCGCCGCCAGACCAAAGGCGACCAGAAGAATGGAATCTACTATGTCGCCTTCCCGTCCATGGGGTACCACAACTACTCGCCCGAATATTTCGGCCCCGTGAAGTTTCTGGGACCGGACGACCGCATGGAAAACGGCGATTTCGAGGAAGTCGGGAGCGACGGCCGCCTTGTCGCCTGGCATGGCGCGCAGTCGCTTTGCCAGGAAGATGCCGACAGAGGACAGCAGTGTGTTCGTCTGGCTGGTGTCAAAGGCGGAAAAGACCAGATGCTGATTTCACGGCGCTATGCGGTGGAGCCAGACTGCGACTACTCCGTGACCTTGAGGCACACAGGGGACAGCATGTTCATCTACGCTCTCTTCTATGACAAGAACGGCGAACGGGTTGCAGACCCCGCACGGAGATTCTTCTGGACGCCGGCCATAGACCGATGGACAACCGTGGTCTGCCAAGGGCGGGTGCCTGCTGATGCCGCATCCTGCGCCATCGCACTCCGCAATTTCGACTCTCATGGATATGGCGGAGCCAAAGCGGACGCTGTGGAATTTCACGGCGGATTGCAGTACAGTCCGACAAAGTAGGGAAAAACAGAGGGGGCGTGGTTGCAATCCTCTGCAACCAAATTAAATTTAAGCATGGTTTCACGGATGAATTCAGGAGAGAACCATGGTGATTCGCAAGAACTACGAAGAATTGAGTTCGGCGTTGCAGGTGCGCGCCCCCTTGTTGATGCTGGACAGTCTCGATTTGGACACTGACACGCGCAGTGCTGTCGGAGTCAAGGCTGTGTCTATGAATGAGAGCGTTTTCCAGGGGCATTTCCCTGGTGCGCCAGTCGTTCCAGGAGTGTTGCAGGTGGCGGGGATGGCTCAGGTCGCCCAGATGCTGTTTGAACAGTGTTTTCCAGGCGAGGGACAGCCCTGGCTGAAATCCCTGCGTCGGGTCAAGTTCCGTACACCAGTGCAACCCGCCATGATGCTGAAACTTTCCTGTGAGGTAGGTGCGGAAAATGCCGATGGCTCAGTGGAGTTCCTGGTCAAGAACACAGCCGAGGATGGAGCATTGTGTTCCAGTGGCACGGTCTGCCTGGCGCGTCGTCCAAAGGAGTTTTTCTGTCCTGCACCCGCCACAGGCGAGTGCCCGTTTCAGGCGGAGTTGGCGACTGAACAGAAATATACCTCCATTCAGTTGATGGAGTACATTCCCCACCGTTATCCGTTCATGCTGCTGGATTGCGCTTACGGGCTGAAGATGGCCTCCTCATACGGCGTGAAGAACGTGACGGGAGGTGACCCGCTGGTGTCCGCCTCTTCCCCTGCGTGTTATCCTGGCTATCTTCAGATTGAGGCGGGAGCGCAATTAGGGTGTGCCGCCATGCTGTCCCAGCCTGAGAACCAGGGCCTGCTGGGATTTTTCATGTCGATTGACGAGGCGGAATTTCTCCGTCCTGTCCAGCCTGGTGAACGTCTGGTCTTCCATGCCTGCTGTGAACCCAAGGGCCGCTTTGGCATTGCCAACGGCATCTTTGCCGTGGGGAACGAGACCGTGACCACAGGGAGCATCAAATTCGCCCTTGTGCCCCGTGAGCAGGCGGAGAAATAGTATCGGTGAACTGCCTTCGCCGGATTACCCATTCCACTTGCACTGGTGGAAAAATCGGCGGGGTGGTATATATTAGGGAAGGTTTGTTTTCTTCATGCCTGTCCGTTGGCTTTTGGGCCACTGACTGGCCAACCTTAGCAGAGAGTTCAGCAATGATTGACATTCGCATTCTTCGTGAAAATCCTGAATTGGTCAAGAGCAACGCCAAACGGCGCGGATGTGATTTGGACATTGACGCCCTGTACCAGCAGGACCAGCAGTTTCTGGCCGTCACCCGTGAAGTGGAGGATTTGCGGGCGGAGCGCAACCGCCTGAGCAAGGAGTGCCAGAAGAATCCCGAGGCGCGTGAGCAGGTCAAGAACTTGAAAGGCGTTCTGGCGGAGAAGGAGGCGCAGATGGAGACCCTGAAGGCCGCCGTCGATGAAAAACTCTCCTGGCTGCCGAATTTCCTGTCGGACGAATGTCCCGCAGGGGAGAGCGACGCCGACAACCAGCCAGTCCGGTTTGTGGGCGAAAAGCCTGAATTCGAGTTCAAGGCCCGTGACCATCAGGAACTTGGCGACATCCTGGGCATCATTGACACGCAGCGCGGCGCCAAGGTCGCCCAGTCGGGGTTCTACTACTGGGTGGGACAGGGCGCCATTCTGACCCAGGCAATGTATTTCTGGGCGCAGAAAACACTGGTACAGCGTGGCTTCACGCTGATGATGTCCCCCGTGGCCGCCAAGGAGCGCACGCTGTTCGGCACAGGCTATCTGCCCTTCTTCAAAGACCAGATCTACGCCCTCCAGGACCAGGACCTGGCCCTCATCGGAACTGCGGAGCAAACGTTGGTGGGATACCATGCGGACGAGACGCTCGACGGAGGCACTCTCCCCCGCTGCTACGCCGCCTATACGCCATGCTTCCGCACCGAGGCCGGCTCCTACGGCAAGGAGTCCCGCGGCATCTTCCGTGTCCATCAGTTCCACAAGGTGGAGCAGATTGTCTTCTGCAAGCCCGAGGAGTCTCCCAAATACCACGAGTTCTGCCTGGAAAACGAGGAGTTCCTTCTGCAGCAGCTGGGGATTCCGTATCGGGTGGTGAATGTGTGTGTCGGCGACATGGGGGCTCCTGGCTTCAAGAAGTACGACATCGAGGCCTGGTATCCTGGCTTTGGCTCCTATCGCGAGGTGACCTCCAACACCAACCTGACCGAATTCCAGTCGCGCCGTCTGAATATCCGCTATAAGGATGCGGACGGCACGCGCGGCTACGTGCATACCATCTCCGCGACGGGATGCACCGACCGCTGCGTCTGCGCCATCCTGGAGAATTTCCAGCAGGCGGATGGCAGTGTGGTGGTGCCCGAGGTGCTGCGTCCCTACACTGGTTTTGACCGCATTGTCCCGCCCTCCAAGGCATAGTTTGCTTCGCCTAGTGTCCCGTCCGAATTAATTCGATGGAATATTCCGCGCTCTTTCCGGCTCTTTTCGCATGAAGGCTTCTTTGCATAGGAAACTATGCGCAGTCGCCTTCGTGCGAAAACAACTCGAAAACATCTGCGGACTATCCTCACGAATTAATCGGACGG
>JAFRLP010000121.1 GCA_017431185.1 Victivallales bacterium
GTTCTCCTCGGTGAGATGGACAATGATGTCGGTGCCGCGCTTTTCGCGCTGCGCGGGTTCGATGGTGTAGAACCCGTCCCCCTTGCTGGTCCAGCGCAGGGCGGTTCCGCCAGCCTGGCGGGTGACGACCTCGACCTCGTTGGCGACCATGAAGGCGGAGTCGAAGCCGACGCCGAACTGACCGATGAGTTCGGGGGGCATCTTGTCCTTGTTGGCGGCCAGTTCCTCCAGGAATTTCTTGGTTCCGCTGGAGGCGATGGTGCCCAAATTGTCCTCAAGTTCCTTTTCGCTCATGCCGATGCCGTTGTCGCTGACCGTAAGGGTCTTGGCCTCCTTGTCGGCGGTGAGCTTGATTTTCCAGTCGGAGTCATTCTCCAGCAGTTCAGGCTTGGTCAGCGACAGGAAACGGACACGGTCAATGGCGTCCGATGCATTGGAGATCAACTCACGGAGAAAAATCTCCTTATTGGAATAAAGGGAGTGGATGACGAGGTCCAGAAGCTTCTGGACCTCAGTTTTGAAAGCACGTTGTTCTGACATGATTCATTCAGTCTTGTTTAGGGTTGAGTATTGATGGCGGGATAGTGCCATGTTTCCACAGACACCTTTCCCGACCAAAAGTTCCCGTTCCGCCACAGGAAAATGATGATTCCATCCAGGGGAGTGTCCGAAAAATCATTTAATCGTGGCGAGAACCTCCTCCTGGCAGGCGAAGATTTGCTTCAGGCCCTGGCGGGCGGAGGCAAGCATGGCGGCGAGTTCCCCGTCCGAAAACGTGGCCTCCTCGCCGGAGCCCTGGATTTCGACGAAGCGACCGCCCGAGGTCATCACCACATTCATATCGACCTCGGCGTCATGGTCTTCGGTGTAGCACAAGTCCAGAAGCACCTCGCCCCGGAGCAGCCCCACGCTGACCGCCGCGACACGCTCGCGGATGGGGTCCTCCGCCAGCGTCCCGTTGGCCAGAAGCCGCTTGGCGGCCATCTGCAAGGCGAGGCTGGCGCCTGTGATGGAGGCGCAGCGCGTCCCGCCGTCGGCGTCAATGACGTCACAGTCGATATGCAGCGTGACGCCAGGGAGTTTCTCCAGGTCAACCACGGCGCGGAGCGCGCGTCCGACCAGCCGTTGGATTTCCGCGGAACGCCCGGAGAGTTTTCCTTTCATCACCTCGCGTTCGCCGCGGGTATTGGTGGCGGAGGGAAGCATCTGGTATTCTGCGGTGATCCATCCGCCAGGAACCCCCTGGGCCTTCATCCACGGCGGGACATTGTTCTCCAGACTGACCGCGCAGATGACACGGGTGCCGCCGCAGCAGGTCAGCACGGACGCCAGCGGGTGCGACTGGAAGTCCGGCTGGAACGACCAGCGCCTTAATTCATTTTCTTTTCGATTATCACAGCGTTGCATGTTTGCCTTATCGCCTCTCTGGATTATGTTATGTGATGTCCATTACATAATTTCACCCCAAACGATAACTTTGCCAGTTGACAACCCGTTTTTACATCATTTTTTTCTGGATTTTTCTTGCGGCGGCCCTGTTTCACGGGTGCAGACGGCAGGAGGCCTCTGCCTATGACGAGGACGAACAGGCGAAAAATCGCCTTGACCTCTGCGAGGCGCTCCTCAAAGGCGACCTGCAACAGGCGGACAAGTCCCTCCAGACGCTGATGGAACGCGCGCCAGAGGATGACTTCACCGCCGAGGCGGGGCTGTTCATCCGTCGCGGACAGCAAGTGGAAAAGATGACCGAACTGCTGCAGAAAGGCGATTTCAACGGGCTGCGCGAGTTCATTCAGAGCAAAGCCAATTCAGGTGACGCCGGATTGTCCCTGCTGGAACTGGATGAACTGCCAGACGCCCTGGAGACGCTGGCGCACTTCCGCAAAAAGATGCCTTGGGAGACGTCCGCCTCCCTGCAGGAGGCGCTTCAAGCGCTGGAGCGGCGTGGCGGCGTGCTTGAACAGTATCCGTCGTTCCAGCGATTCCTCCAGGAGCAGCAGGAGACCTTGGCGCAGCTCAAAAGCCAGGAGGCCAAACGGCGGGCGCAGGAACTTCTCCAGAAGATGAGCGCGGCTCTGCTGTCAGGCCAGGAGCGCGTGTTCAAGGACGCCGAGGCAGCCTTCCGCAAGGCGCAGCCTGACCACACCTACTTTGCCTACCAGAGCATGCTGGAGCGCGGACAGGCCATCGACGTCCCGGCGGAACTGACCGATTTCTACTGCCTGGCGCTTGCGCACTCCTGGCCGAGCCTGACGGCGGAGCAGCGTGTTCTGGCAGGAGCGTGTCTGCTTCGGCTGAGGAATGCCTCCAGTCCCCTGGCCCAACTTTGCCGCGCGCGCATCTCCAGCACCCCTCAGGCCTTCGAGGA
>JAFRLP010000122.1 GCA_017431185.1 Victivallales bacterium
AACGAGACCCCTTCCTTGATGACCTGGTTCAGCCAGAGAATCCCAAGCAGCTCACGTCACAGCAGGAGGATGCTCTGGCTGCCATCAGCCAGTCACTGGAAAAAAGGGATGCGCAGGTGTTCCTGTTGCACGGGGTCACGGCCTCCGGCAAGACCGAGGTCTATCTCCAGGCCATCAGCCATTGCCTTCAACTGGGGCTGGAGGCCATTGTGCTGGTTCCTGAGATTTCCCTGACCCCGCAGACCTGCGACCGTTTCCGCCGCCGCCGCTTCGGAGACCAGGTGTCCGTCATGCACTCCGCGCTGGGAGACGGCGAACGCTTCGATGAATGGACCCGCATCAACGAGGGACGTTCCAAAATCGCCGTCGGCGCACGCTCCGCCCTCTTCGCTCCCTTCCGCAATCTAGGTCTCATTGTTGTCGACGAGGAACACGAAAACACCTATAAGCAGGACGAATCGCCACGCTACAACGCCAGGGACATCGCCGTGATGCGAGGCAAATTCGAACAGGCCACCGTCGTGCGTGGGTCTGCCACTCCGTCCCTGGAATCCTATTACAATTGCCAGCGGGGACGATACCGCCTGCTCGAGATGCGCAAACGCATTGACGGATGCACTCTTCCCTCCATCGAGTTGGTTGACATGAGCGAAGAGAGTGCGCAGGCTGGCAAAGGGCAGTTGTTCTCGGCTCGGCTGAAGGAAAAGATATTCGACCGTCTGGAAAAGGCGGAGCAGGTCATCCTGTTCCTCAATCGCCGCGGCTACGCCACGCAGATGATGTGCCCCCAGTGCGGATATGTCTCGCTCTGCGGCAACTGCTCCATCGCGCACACCTACCATCGGGAGGCTGGAATGCTGGTCTGCCATCTCTGCGGGGAGGTCAAGCCCGCCCCGCAAAAATGCCCCCAATGCGGCAGTGAGGCCATCAAATACACGGGGGTCGGAACCGAGAAAATCGAATCCCTCACCAGAGGCATCTTCCAGCACGCACGAATCGCCAGAATGGACTCCGACACCATGACCCGCAAAGACTCCTACCGCAAGGTGCTGGAGGAGTTCCGCGCGGGGCGCATCGACATCCTCATCGGCACTCAGATGATTGCCAAGGGGCTGGACTTCCCGAATGTCACGCTGGTAGGCGTCCTTCAGGCGGACTCGGGCTTGCACATCCCTGATTTCCGTTCTGGCGAACGAACCTTCCAACTGATTACGCAGGTGGCGGGAAGAGCGGGACGTGGAGAACGCCCAGGGCTGGTCATCGTCCAGACCTACACTCCCTTCCATGCGGCGTTGCAGGCGGCGATGAATCAGGACTACCTCGCCTTCTACAATGAGGAGCTCCCATCACGGCAGATGCTGGACTTTCCGCCACTCTCGCATCTGGCCATCGTGCATTTCCGCAGTCAGGATGACACGGAGGCGCGCAAGGCCGCCGAAGCCTTCGCGGAGCGGGTCAAGCCTCAGCTGGACAAAAAGGTGCAGGTCATTGGCCCCATGCCTGCTCCGCTCTCCCGCATCAAGACCTTTTTTCGCTGGCAGTTGCTTCTGCGTGGCGGTCCCGTCTGGGCGCTGGTGCGCTTGCTCCGCGCACAGGTCGTCGGAGTCAAGCCCCCCAAAGGCGTGGAAATCTACGTTGATATGGACCCTCGCTCTCTGATGTGACACTCCCAGCGCACACGTTTCCCGCGGACTGGCAAATGCCCGACAAGGATGTATAGTATTTCATCACCCCAAAAAGGAGACCTGCATCATGTCCAACCTAACCGATAGAGTGGCGATTGTGACTGGCGGCAGCCGAGGCATCGGGCTGGCCATTGCCAAACGCCTGTGCAAGGACGGCGCGACCGTCGCCGTCGTCAGCACCACCCAAGACGGAGTTGACCGTGCGGCGGAGGAGATTCGCGCCGCAGGCGGCCAATGTCGCGGATGGGCCTGCGACGTCGCGGACAACGCCGCCGTCACCACGCTGGTCCAGGAGGCGCTGAACGCATACGGACGGCTCGACATCCTGGTCAACTGCGCAGGAATCACCCGCGACAATCTGCTGGTGCGGATGGCGGAGGAGGACTGGGACAGGGTGATGGCCGTCAACCTCAAGAGCGCGTACAACACCGTGAAAGCCGCCCTGCGCCCGATGATGAAGGCGCGCTACGGTCGCATCATCAGCGTCTCCAGCGTAGTCGCGCTGGCGGGCAACGCGGGCCAGGCCAACTACGCGGCCACCAAGGCGGGGCTCATCGGCTTCTCCAAATCCATCGCCCGCGAGGTCGGCTCACGCGGCATCACCGTGAATGTGGTGGCGCCGGGCTTCATCGAGACCGACATGACCGCCACGCTCTCCCAGCAGGCCAGGGACGCCTTCCTCAACGCCGTCCCCCTCGCCCGTGCAGGCCAGCCTGCGGACGTCGCAGCCGCCGTCGCCTTCCTCGCCGGCCCCGACGCGGAATACATCACCGGACAAGTCCTCTGCGTGGACGGCGGTTTCCGCATGCCCTGACGCCATGTACTGGGAAGATTACCTGGAGGACTTCAAGGCGCACCTGCTTCTGGAGCGGGGGCTGGCCCGTGCCTCCGTTGCCGCGTACTGCCATGACATGCAGGGATTCTGCGACTTCATGAGCCAGCGCCAAATCGATACGCCCGTGGACGTCACGCGGGACAATATCCTGGACTACCTGGAGGAATACCAGTCCCGCGGCCTGGAGTCCACCAGCCTGGCTCGCCGCCTGGTCTCGGTCAAGGTGTTCTTCCGCTACCTGACGCTGGAGAAGGTCATCCGCACCAACGTCACGGAAATCATGGAGGGGCCGCGGCTGTGGCGTGTCGTTCCGGATTTTCTCTCCCTGTCAGAGGTGGACTCGCTTCTGGCGGCGTATTCGGGGAAAGACCCGCTGGAACTCCGCAACCGTGCCCTGCTGGAACTGCTCTACGCCTCCGGCCTCCGTGCCAGCGAAATCTGCGGTCTTCGCCTGGATGGCGTTGACCTGGAGAAAGGCGTGCTCAAGGTGCTGGGCAAGCGTGACCGCGAACGCTATGTGCCGTTTGGGCGCAGCGCCTGGAAAGCCATGTCGCGCTATCTCAGGAAATCCCGTCCCGCCCTGGACAAAAGCGGGGTGGCGCTGGAGTTCTTCCTCTCGAAGAACGGCGAGAAGCTGACACGCGCCCGCATTTGGATGCTGGTCAAGGAGGCTGCCCTGCGAGCCAACATCCACAAAAACATCTACCCGCACATCCTGCGGCACTCTTTTGCCACGCATCTGCTCAATAATGGGGCGGATTTGCGCGTCATACAAGAGATGCTGGGGCACTCCAGCATCGCCACCACCCAGATATACACCCACACCAACTTTTCGCGGCTGGAGAAGACCCACCGCCAATTCCACCCCAGAGCCTGACCCATGAAAAACCACATCCTTCTTGCCGTCATTTTCGCAGTCGCCGCCACGGCGGACACGCTCACCCTGCGCAACCAGAAACTCCAAGGCGTGTTCAACGGCTTTGCCAAAGGCAAAATCACCTTCCAGGCCGTCAACGAGGACAAGGCGGCCAACTACCCCATCGCCGATGTCCAGAAACTCAAGCTTGAGCCACCGCTGAAGGTGAACCTCTTCCTCTCCTCCAGCAAGAAGACCGCCACCCCCGCCACGCTACGCAGCTACGGCAAAAACAAATTCTCCTTTGTGATTGGCGAGGAGAAAAAGCAGTTCCATTACAATATGCTGGAGAAAATCGACACTGGCAACGACATCGGCTCCTACATGAAACGGATGGAGGCCGCCAAAAACAGCGAGCCACAGGAGGCCGACGGCAAACCCGCCTCCGTCAAATCACTGCTTCAACTGGGCAAGGTCAACATTGTCCATTTCCACGTCGCGGACAGCGCGGGCAGCACCCGCCAGGGCAACCTCGCCGAACGCATCGCCAAGGACAGCCACAACCGCGTGCTCTATCACCAAATCACGGTATCGGGACCCGATGACCCGACCTGCGCCAAATACAAACTCACCTCACTCCCCCAGTTCTGGATTTACGACAGATCCGGCAAACTCTCCAGGAAACTTGACGAGCGTTTTGACGAACGCGACATCGCCACAGCCGTAAAAGCAGCCAAATAGCCGTGCGTATCCTAGGAAAATCTCTCATCTGCGGTCTTGGCGACAGCCTGGAGGAGACCTTCCAGGCCATGCTACAGGGACAGACCGCCTTCCGCCCCATCACCAGGTTCGACTCCGCGCCCTACCCGCAAAGGCAGGCAGGACAGTTGTCGGAGGAGACGGAGGAGTCCCTCCGCACCCGATTTCCTGACGACGACCTGGCAGCCGCCCTCGTCAAGGCCGCCGGGCTGGCGGCGCTGCAACACGCCCCTGCCCCATCCGCAGGGACACGCGCCCTGGTGCTCGCCACCAACTTCGGCCCGATGGAGACCCTCCAATGGGCCTGGCAGGAACGCCTGGACACAGGTGCGCTGGACAACGAGACCTACGCTCCCGCCACGCAGTTCCTGGCCAATGTCGCCCAGGCGCTTGACTGCGATGGTCCGCTCGCGCAAATCTCCATGTCCTGCGCGTCCGGCGCCGCCGCGCTGTCCGTTGCCCAGGATATGCTGGCCGGCGGTCGCGCCAGCCAGGCCCTGGTCGTCGCCTACGACGCGCTCACGGAATTCTGCTGGTGCGGGCTGACAAACCTCCATACCATCACCACGGACACCATGCGCCCATTCGACTCGCGACGCAGCGGAACCATCTTCAGCGAAGGCGCCGCCGCCATGCTTCTGGACGATGGGCAGGAAGGCGACTGCTTCATTTCGGGCGCCGCCACCAACAATAACGCCTTCCACCTCACCGCCCCCCGTCAGGAGGCGGAGGGATCGCGCCTGGTCATGGCGGAGTCACTGCGTCAGGCGGGACTTTCAGCAAGCGACGTCGGACACGTCTGCGCCCACGCGACTTCGACGGTGGCCAACGACGTCACCGAAGCGGCCGCCCTGCGCAACCTCTTTGGAGAGCGTCTGTCTGGCCTGACCGTTGCGGCGCACAAATCGCAGTTGGGGCATCTGCTGGGTGCGGCTGGCCTGGCGGAGGCGGCCATCACCGCGCAGGCCATGTCCGCCCAGGTCATCCCGCCGACCGTCGGCCATGAGCAGCCCGACGCCAAATGCATGCCGCTGGACTGCGTGGCAGGCAAGCCGCGCCAAGTCGCTTTCTCGACCGCGTTGACCAACTCCGCCGGCATCGGCGGAAACAACGCCTCCCTGGTCCTGACCGACCGCAAAACGGGCGGACTGCATTTTCAGTATGCGCCGATTCACCTGCGCAATATAGCCTGGGTGCTTCCCAGCGGCGTCGGCAGTGGACGCGAACTCCTGGAGCATCCGGAATGGCTGAACGGAAATGACAACAGCGCTCTGGAGGGCTTTACCGCCAAACCCTACCTGAAATCGGTCAAGGGGTATCTTGACCCAGGCGGGCACTACGCCTTGGCTGCCGCCGCGTTGGCATACAATGGCCTGGCCGATGCTTTGTCCAATCGTCGCGGAGTCGCCGCCGCCACCTGCTTTGGCTCGCCAGTCTCCGCGTTCGCGTTCTTCAGCCAACTCCAGACCAAGGGACCGCGCCTGGCCAGTCCAATGGTGTTCCCGCACAGTTATGCCAATACCCCAGCCAACCTCGTCGCCATCGAATTCGGCTGCGCCGGCCCGCACAACGTCTTCTTCGGGCCGCAAGACCCAAGGAATGCCCTGGACTTCGCCTACGCCCGGCTTCTGGACGGCTCGTCCGACACCATGCTCGCCCTCTTCCACGAGGCGACCTGCCCCCAGGCCCTGCCCGACGGATGCGCTCCCCTCAACGGCGCAATCGCCCTCCTCCTCTCTGCCACCCCCACCGACCACGACCTAGGCATCTTCTCCTGCTCCGCCCCCTCCCCCATCGTCCCTGCCTCCCTCCCCCAAACTGGCGTGCTGACCGCCCTGCAGCCCATCCTGCAAGGAATCAAGATACCATAGCCCAAATCAGTCAGAGACCTTCTCTTCCGATTCTTGCTTAGGAGACGTAAAAAATTCTTCCACGCAAAGCATTGGCATGTGCCGTGGCGTTTGCAGGATTTTCGTCACAGGAACATGGTCATATAGACAGGGAGCATCAGCACGTCCTGCGCCTTCGCCAAATCCTTCGTGTAAACCAGGTAGCGTTCCCTGATTCTCCCCGAATACTTTGCTTTGAACGCATCCAGGGAGGCATGCCTCCTGTATCCAGAGGACTTGACCTCAATCGGACAGCTCTAAATCTTTTATCTATTCAGAACACCTGGATACTTCAATCCGCGAGGTCTGAAGGCCTCGCGGGCAGGTTGGGGTCTAACGTCTGGCATGTCAAGTTCGAGTGGAAAATCTGCAATCTGTGGCTGGGCATATCAAAACACAAGTGGTGGCTCTGAAACAGTTACAAAAATAATCTATCGCATATCACATTTTTCGACAAGCGCACCCAAAAACAAGGCCACCCGCCACTGCGGATGGCCTTGCGCCTGGGAAAGACAAAGACGAAAGGGAGGAGTTACTCTTCCTTCTTCTCGGCCTCGGCCTGCTGGAAGGCAGCGTCAAGCGCACCGCCCAGGCCGCCGAAGCCGGCGGCGGGAGCAGCGCCAGCGGAGGCTACAGCACCGGAGGCAGCATCGCTGGAACTGGTGCCATCGACATCCTTTATGCTCAAGCCAATGCGCTTCTCCTCCATGCTGATGTTCTTGACGCGGCATTTAACCATGTCGCCGACCTGCACCACATCGCGGACTTTGTTCACATGGTCTTCGCTCAACTCGGAGATGTGAATCAGGCCGTCAACGCCGCCCTCAAGTTCCACGAAGGCGCCGAAACTGGCCAGTTTGGTGATTTTGCCTTCCACAATGTCACCGACGCGGTACTTGTTCTGGATGGTCTGCCAGGGGTCATCCGTGAGCATCCTCATGCTCAGGCTGATGCGCTGGTTCTCGGCATCGACGTCAACAATGACCGCCTCGACCTCCTGGCCCTTCTGCAAGACCTCGCTCGGATGGTTGATCTTGCGGATCCAGGACATGTCGGAGACGTGAATCATGCCGTCGATGTCATCCTTGATCTGCACAAACGCGCCGTAGCCAGTCATGTTGCGAACCTTGCCCTTGATGCGGGTGCCCTTCGGGAATTCCTGCTTGATGAGTTCCCAGGGATTGGCCTGGGTCTGACGGAGGCCAAGGGAGATCTTGCGCCCTTCCTTGTCCACATCCAGAACCATCGCCTCCACCTCGTCGCCTTCCTTGACGACTTCGCTGGCGCGGTTGATCTTCTTCGTCCAGGACATCTCCGTCACATGGATCAGTCCCTCAATGCCCTCTTCAAGTTCGACGAAAGCGCCGTAGGGCATCACATTGACGACCTTGCCCTTGACTCGGCTGCCCTTCGGGTACTTGACGTCAACCGTGTCCCAGGGATTGCCGTCCTTCTGCTTCAGGCCCAGGGAGACGCGCTTGCGCTCGCGGTCCACATCCAGAACCATGACCTCGATTTCATCGCCCTGGTGGACGACTTCGCTCGGGTGGGTGATGCGTCCCCAGCTCATGTCGGTGATATGGAGCAGACCGTCCATTCCGTCCAAATCCACGAATGCGCCGAAATCGGTGATGTTCTTGACAATGCCGCGGCGGATCTGCTTGGGCTGGAGTTCCGCGAGCAGGGCATCGCGCTTCTTCTCCCGTTCCGCCTCCAGAATCTCGCGGCGGGAGAGGACGATGTTGCGGCGTTCGGCATTGATTTTGAGGATTTTGAATTCGAGTTCGCGTCCGATATACTCGTCAAGATTCTTGACGGGGCCGATATCGACTTGCGAGCCGGGCAGGAATGCCTCCACGCCGACATCGACAATAAAACCACCCTTGACGCGCGATTTGACCGTGCCGGTGATCAGGCTGCCTTCGCCATTGTTGTTGACGATGGAGTTCCAGATTTTCTGGACTTCGGCCTTCTTGACGCTGACCTTCGGGCCATCGTCCTCCGAAGCGTCCCAGACGACTTCGAGATGGTCTCCTTTCTTGACCTCATCCCAGTTGGGGATTTCCTCTTTTTCGACGAAGGACTCGGACTTTCCGCCGATGTCCAGGTAAAGACCCTTGTCGGTCTTCTCGATGATTTTGCCGTCGAGGATGTCGCCGTCCGCCCACGGCTTGTCCATGGGGGCTTGCTGGCCGAGCAATTCGTCCATTGAGGACATGTTCTCCAGGTCGACGAAGTTGTTTGTGCTCATTAGATGTGGTTTTGGGGTTGGTTGGTTTGGCTGACTCGTTCCATGGGCCGCCTGGCACACGCCAGAGCCCTTCTTCCTGTCACCCGACAGGACAGCATTGCTGCATCATATAATGTAATCGCCCCGATGCTTTTTTCAATCGCCCCGACTGGAAAAAAACGGGTGTTTTCTGTTTTTTTGTCAATCACCGGGTTGATTTTTATCGTAATCGGACTACAGTAATGGATGCATCCCGAAAGGGATTCTCTCTTTTCGGGATGAGACAAGCCAAGAGCATCTGTCCGAGTAGCTCAGTGGATAGAGCAGTAGTTTCCTAAACTATTGGTCGGAGGTTCAATTCCTCTCTCGGATACCATTTGAGCAGCCTGTAAGATTTTGCGGGCTGTTCTTTTCGTTTTTGGAGGCATAGCGTGCCAGACTGGAGCCAGATTTCCGCCGTGATGATGGTTTGCCACGGCAACATCTGCCGGTCGCCGATGGCGGAGTGCGTGCTGTCGCATCTGCTGAATGAGGCTGGCGTGAACGGGATTGCGGTCGCGTCCTCCGCCACCAGCGCCGAGGAACTGGGCAACCCCATTCATCCAGGGGCGCAGGCGGAACTGCGACAGCACGGCATCCCCATTCGGTCACACAGGGCGGTGCAACTGCGTCGCGAGGACTTGGCAGGATACGACCTGTTCCTCGGCATGGACAGCAGAAACCTCATCAACATGCAACGCATTCTCGGCGAAGAATCACGGTCACGCTGTTTCCGTCTGCTGGATTTCACAGACCGCGCACGGGACATCGCCGACCCATGGTATTCAGGGGATTTCCAGGAGACATGGGACGATATCCTCGAAGGATGCCAGGCAATCGCGGCAGCCTTGCGTCAGGCAAACACTTTTAGCAATCATAGGAATAGGTAGCGCAGACGCCACGCGGACGTCGGCGGGGACGCGGACGCTATGCAGACGCCACGCGGACGTCGGCGGGGACGCGGACGCCACGCCGACGCCACGCGGACATCGGCGCAGACGTCAGCGGGGACGCAGACGCTACAGGAGAACGACAATGAAGAACGGCAAATATGGTTGTGCGGTTTGGGGATGCGGCTGGGTGGCCAGTGGCCACATCAACGCCTACCTGCGCCATCCCGACTGCGAAGTGGTGGCCATCGGCAGCCGCCGCATGGAGAGCGTCGCAGCCAAACAGAGCGAGTTCGGGCTGAATTGCCGTGCCTGCACCAGTTTCCAGGAGATACTGGATGACCCAGGCGTGGACATCATCTCCCTCTGCACTCCCAACAGCCAGCACGCGTGCGAACTCATCCAGGCGGCGCAGGCGGGCAAGCACGTCTTCCTGGAGAAGCCCGTCTGCATTGAGGCAGACGACCTGCCCAGGATGCTGGAGGCCGTCCGCGCCAGCCATATCCGCACCATGGTCGGCTTCATCCTGCGTTTCAATCCGCTGGTGAGCCTGCAGCGCCGTCTGGTGGCGGAAGGGGAGTTGGGGCGCGTGTTCATGGCCAATGCCGATTACTGGTTTGGCCGGGAACGCGGTGGCTGGATGAAGCACCGCGAGCAGACTGGGGGCGCCTCCATTCTGGCGGGATGCCACTCCATTGACATGCTCCGCCATATTCTCGGGTCGGACATAGAGAGCGTCACCGCGCAGTCGTCGATGGTCGGCGACTACTACGAATATCCTCCTGTGGAGACGGCGCAGGTGCGCTTCCGCACCGGCGCAATCGGCGTGTTCACCTGCTCCCTGGTGGGCACATGCCCCTATACCGCCAACCTGAGCATTCTGGGCGAAAAGGGCACCATTGTCAACGACCGATTCTACCTGAAGCGCTTCGAGGGACAAACCGACTTCTTCACCCTGGACACTGGCGTGAAGAAGACGGGGGACGTCTATGGGCATCCCTTCCCCGCCATGGTCGCCGACTTCATCCAATGCATCAAAGAGGGACGCGAATCCGACCACAACCTGGCCAGCGCCGTCAACGCCACCCTGGCCTGCCTGGCCATCAAGCGGAGCGCACAGCAGGACGGACGCAGGGTCGCCATCCGCGAGAGCCATCTGGAATAGCAGCATGTCCACCCGCATTCTCATCATTGACTGCAATCCCCTGACCCTGACCTGGCAGTGTGAACTGGCGGCAAAACTCATCGACAGCGGTTTTGACGTGTATGGCAGCGCAGCGGCTCTGGAAACGGTGACGGGCCATCCAGCCGTGGCCGACACGGCGAACTGGCCCTCGGACTCCCCCGTCATTCTGTACGGGGCGGATGAACAAACCCTGCGCCGCATTCATTTCGGGCAAGGGACCTCTGCCTTGGCGGTTCCCCTCTACACGGCGGAAACGCCACCAAGCGCCTGCCTGTCCACAGTCCTGCCTCCGCCTGGCGAGACGCATTTCTGGGGCAAGGCGGGACGGATATGCCTCGCCACTCCCCAGCAGGTATATGAGACGCTGCTCCTTCTGCTGACTCCTGGCGACTTTCAGGGCAAAACCGTTCTGGTCACAGCCGGTCCGACCATTGAGGACATCGACCCAGCGCGTTTTGTCTCCAATCGCTCCAGCGGCAAAATGGGAACGGCAATCGCGCGGATGGCGGCCCGCCGCGGAGCCAATGTCCTGCTGCTTCACGGTCCGATGCAGGCGGCGGTTCCTCCCGTGCCAGGCATACAGGACGTCCCTGTGAGGTCAGCCCAGGAACTGCATCGCGCGGTCATGGAGCGGGTGGAACACTGCGACCTGGCCATTCTCTGCGCGGCGGTGGCGGATTTCCAGCCCATTGAATACGCAGAAGAGAAGATCAAAAAGGGGAAATCCGACACCTTCACCCTGAAAATGAGGAAGACCCCTGACATTCTGGCGAGCATCGGCGCATTGCCGAACGGCATCCGCCCGTTCCTTGTCGGCTTTGCCGCCGAAAGCACTAACGTGGAGGACAATGGAGCCGCCAAACTCACCGCCAAGAACTGCGACCTGCTCTGCGCCAACGACATTACCGCCCCCGGCTGCGGATTTGAGGTCAACACCAACGCCTTGACGATTCTGGGACGGGACGGCTACCGCAAACTTCTTCCCACCGCCCCCAAAGATGACATTGCCAACGTCCTGCTTGACATCATCGCCGAAAGGATGATGCTAAGGGATTGCCATAATTAGGAATCCATCGACTACAGACCGCGCGGAGCGCGGTCTGCCAAACCCACCACTCGTGCTTGGTTGCAGGGATTGGTTTGGCAGGCCGCGCTCCGCGCGGCCAACAACATTTGTCCAGTATCAACTAAGGCTATTTGCAGACGACATCCGTCACCTTGACCACGGGCATGCTCC
>JAFRLP010000123.1 GCA_017431185.1 Victivallales bacterium
GGGGACTTCTTCGCCTTCGTCCAGTTCTTCGGCGGGGGGGGCGGGCGGGGGTGCGGCTGGCCTGGCGGCTGGCTTGGGCTTGTCCTGCTTCGTCCAGTTGACCTGGAGTTCGCCGGCCAGAAGCCGCAATTCCAGATAGGTCATTTTGATGCCGTGGTCATGGGCCAGTTCGGCCTGCACGTCCGAAAGGGAGACTCCCGCATTGAGTCTCTCCATGATGAAGTCATCTCGTTCCTGTTTGGTCATGTTGTGATGCTCCTAGTGGCCTGGATACTATGCGAGAGGAAGAGAGGCCGCCGCGGCAGCCTGGCCATGGCGCTTTTCGCGTTCGTCGGGTTCGTAGAACTTGACGCTGGAGAATTCGGGGAATTCGGCGTCGATGATGTGCTTGGCGGTCTTGAGGATGATTTCCCCGCCCTCGCCCGAGACCACGCGCCCCAGCACCTCAATGTACTTGACTCCGCGGTAGAATTCGCAGTAGTTGGCGCAGGCGTAGCCGAAATAGACCCCGATGGTCTCGTAGATTCTGCGGGCGCGCTGGTCGCCCTGCGCCATCAGTTCCTGGACACGCTTGAGCCGTTTGGGCAGTGCGTCGGCGGGGAGGTCGGGCATCTCAATGCCGGCGACGGGAATCAGCCGCCCCACCGCCTGCTGCGAGAAGTAGTTGGCGCCGACTCCGAAGTCGCGGCTCCATTCGTCCACTGCGGCGGCGGGATTGTAATCGACGGGGGCGAAGGCCAATTCGTTCATCCAGCCTTTGACCGCCTTGTTCTCATCGACGTATCCGCCCGCGAGGCTGGAGCCCATGGCCAGTCCGAGGACGGCTCCGTCCTGCAGGGAGATGGCTCCGGCGAGCGCGGTGACGTCCCCGTCGTTCTCCAGGCGGAACGGAATGCCCCACTCCTTCTGGATTTGCTGGAAGAGGGGGGCCGCCTCCGCGTCAAAGCGCGAGCGTGGCGTGATGCCGCGGAAGAGGGAGACGTTGCGGGCGCGTCCGTTGACATAGACCCCCGCCGAGGAGCCGCCGATGGCCTGCACCTTCGCGCCTGGCTCCGCTTGCTGGATGACCCGCTCGGCCTCCTTCAGAATCCAGTTGATGTTGTCATGGTGATAGCGGATGTCGGTTTCGGGCTTGGGGTCCCAGACGTACTCCTCGGAGAGCAGAGGCTCGCCGTTCGCCTTCAGCGCCAGTTTCCCGTCCTTGACGACGGCGACTTTTCGGTCGCTGGCCCCCAGGTCGAAGCCGATGCGCCACCCCTTCCAGTCGAGTTTGACGGCCGCCCCGTCCCCATCGTAGGCTTCCGGAACCTCCTGCGGGGTTGCGGCGTGGACGAAGGTCATGGGGCGCTCGTAGGTGAAATCACCCCAGAACTGAGCGTCAAAGGCGCGGATGCCCGTGTCGCTGTAGCATGCCTGGAGGTAGCGGACGAGTTCGGCTGGGCCGTGGATGGTGACCTTCCAGCCGCCAAATTGCCAGAGCAGGAATTTGACGATGCGCTCCACGTAGAAGTAGTTGGCGGCTGCGCGTGGATGGTCAGGCGCGAAGATGCGCGTGTCGAACCGCGAGATGCGCCCCTGGTCGCGTTCCACCGCTATCAGCAGCGGAATGGCGCTGCCGGAGGCATCCACTTCCTTCAGAAAATGACGATTCGCCAGAATGGCAGGCCGAAAGCCTGGATCGAGGACTGGAACGGTGGGCGGAGGAACAAGCGTGAATTGGGTAATCATGGCGGTTATCTGTTGTTGGAGCCACCGGGGTGGCTGATGTTGACGGGAAATCGGCGCCCGCCGTCACTCCCAGAGTCTCTTCGGGTAGAGGCCCTGGGCGGTAAGGCGGGAAATTTCTGCTTTGACCTGGGGCAGGTCCTCTGGATAGGTCATCCCTATCCATCTGTCTGGCGTCTTCAGAACTTTGGCGGTGGCCACCTTTTCGCGGATGAGCCTATCCACCACAGTCGGAATGTAAAACTCGCTTCTGCTCTCCTGTCCATGCGCCTTGAGGTATTCCACGAACAGTTCCTCCAGGCATGGAAACAGGTCGGGCGTGAACCCCCAGAAATTCAGGGAGACAGGCTCCCGCCCTGTCAGGCGAACGGCCCCTCCGTCCTCTCCAGGATACTCTATGCCGTCCGGCCCCCTGCGGATTCCCTCCAGTTCCCGAATGGATTCGAGACAGCCATTCTGGACGGTGCAGACGCCGCGGTTCACCGAACCGTGCTCGGAAAGGGTGTTGGCAAGGTGGAACGCCACCATGGCCCATTGGCATTGTCTGCACTCGGGCCCCGTAAGGTACTCGCCCAGCAGACGGAAGGAGTCGCGTCCGTAGAAGTCATCCGAATTGATGGCGGCAAAAGGGGTGTCGATGACCTCGCGGGCGGCACGGATGGCATGTCCTGTGCCCCAGGGCTTGGTGCGCCCCGCCGGCAATGTGAACGGCGCAGGCAGGTCATCCGCCCGCTGGCAGACGTAGGCGAACTCCACCTGTTTCTCCGCAGGGCGGAAATGCTCGCGGATGGGCGCGAGGATGTCCTCCCGCACGACCAGCACGATTTTGGTGAAGCCAGAGCGGATGGCGTCGTAGATGGCGTAGTCCAGCACATACTCGCCGCCATCGCCGACTGGCGCCATCTGCTTGATTCCGCCGTAGCGGCTGCCCATGCCGTCCGGAAGAACGAGATGCTTAGCGTTGCTTTCCGACTTCTCCGCCTCCTATTTGGCGTAATCGACGGCGCGGGTTTCGCGGATGACCGAGATGCGTACCTGTCCAGGATAGCGCATCTCCTTCTCGATCCGCTCCGCCATGTCGTGGGCCAGAATGGCCGCCTGGTTCTCCGAAATCCGCTCCGGCTGGACAATCACCCGCAGTTCGCGCCCCGCCTGGATGGCGTAGCAGGCGTCCACTCCCGGGAAGGAGTTGCCTATGGCCTCCAGCTGCTCCAGCCGCTTGAGGTAGAGTTCCGTCGTTTCGGAACGGGCGCCCGGACGGCTCGCGCTGAGCGTGTCGCAAATCTGCACCAGAATGGCCAGCAGGCTGGTCTTCTCGACCTCCTCGTGGTGGGCGGCCACGGCATTGATGACCTCCTCGTCCTCCCCGCTGCGCTTGAGCAGGTCGGCCCCGATGAGGGCATGGGTTCCCTCGACCTCATGGTCAACGGCCTTGCCGATGTCGTGCAGCAGTCCGGCGCGTTTCGCCTTGCGCTCGTCCAGTCCGCATTGGGCGGCGATGGCCCCC
The DNA here is from genome assembly GCA_017431185.1 of Victivallales bacterium. The sequence continues at coordinate 3,233 of JAFRLP010000123.1, forward strand.
ATCATGCTGGCCACCTCAATGGAGTGCATCAGCACGTTCTGGGAGAAGCTGTAGCGGTACTTGAGCCGTCCCAGAAGGGTGACAAGGTTGGGGCGCAGCCGCGTGACGCCCAACTGGGTGACGGCCTCCTGACCCGCCTTCTGGATTTCCGCCTCCACATCCTTTTTCATTTTGGCGACGATTTCCTCGACACGCGACGGGTGGATGCGCCCGTCCGAAACCAGTCGCTCCATCGTCAGGCGGGCAATCTCCCTGCGCACTGGGTCAAAGCAGGAGATGACCACCGCCTCGGGTGTGTCGTCAATGAGCACATTGACCCCAGTGGCGGCCTCGATGGTGCGGATGTTGCGCCCCTCGCGCCCGATGATGCGCCCCTTCATCTCGTCACTGGGGATGGGGATGGTGGAGGTGGTGCGCTCGTATGTGCAGTCGCCCGCATAGCGCTGCATCGCGGTAATCATGATCTCCTGCGCGTTGGCCAGGAGCTGCTGGCGATTCTCCTCCTGGAAACGGCGGATGAGCACCCCGCGCTCCGACTCCAGCGTCTCCTCCAGCTTGGCCAGAAGCTGCGCCTTGGCCTCTTCGGTGGAGAGGGAGGCGATGCGCTCCAGTTCGGCGATCTGCTCGTTGCGCCTGGCGTCGAGTTCCTGTTCGCGCTGGCGCAGAGTCTCGGTCTGCTTTTTCAGTCCGCGCTCCTGGGTTTCCAACTCCTGGAGCCGCTGCTCCAATTGGCTCTGGCGCTTGTCCAGGTTGTCCTCCTTGGACGAGAGGCGGCTCTCCTGCTTTTGGATTTCCTTGCGGCGCTCCGCCGTTTCGCTCTCAAACTGTTCGCGGGAGGCCAGAAGTTCCTCCTTCGCCTTGATTTTGGCCTCCTTGAGCATCGCCTCCGACTCCTTGGCTGCCTTCTGGCGCAAGGCGTTCGCCTCCTTTTCAGCAGCCTCCAATATGGCCTTGTCCTGGTTGACCTGCTTTCTGCGAGATACCGCGAGCGCAATAATGACCACCAGCAACAGGACAATGACCATAGCCAGCGCAATGGGCAGGGCGGTTATCTCTGCCGTAGCCAAGGGTATGGTACAGGAGAGCAAATGTGACATCGATTTCAAATCCTTCTGATTTTATGAGACCACGCCGCGGTGGCCTCCGCCAAGGGTAATCCAGACCAGGCTGCTATGCAACCTGGCGGCAGGAATGGAATGCGGATTCCGTCAGAAGGTAATCCATGGGGATGTCGTGGGGGGCTATGGGAAGGCTCTCCACTATCTGGCAGTCGTAGGCGACGCCGATGCGCACAGCACGGGACTGGTGCAGCAGGCGGTCGTAATAACCACAACCACGCCCCAGTCTTTCGCCTTGCGGTGAAAAGGCGAGACCTGGTACGAGCCAGACATCCGGAAAATCGTCTGCAAATGGAGGTTTCAGCCTGGGGAGGTGCGGCAGAGGTTCCCTGATGCCAAAATGCTGTGTCGCCAGCCATCCTGAATCCAGCGCGAAGACCTGTGCCAGGGCGTAGGCACGGCTTTCCCTGTCGAAGACAGGGAGAAGCAGAGCCTTGCGGCACTGCAACCAAAGTTGCAGGAGCGGCAGCACGTCAGGTTCGCCGCCAAAGGGCATGAAACCCGCCAATGCCCGATGGGCTTGCCATACGGGGGAGGCGGTCAGATGACTGGCCATTCGCTGACCGGCCTCGGAGGACGGCGGCGTGCTGGACAGACGGCGCTTCATTTCATCGCGAAGACGCCGTTTGGCCAATATGGTCTGCTGCTCTGGAGGCTGGGGCATGGTTGGAAAACTCGGACAGCGGAAAATGCAACTCACCAAAACTGACGTGCCTCCGATACGGAAACCACGTCGTTCAAACGGTTTAGATACTATTGTATCACGCCGTTCAGGACATTGCGCGTCTCATCGGGAGAACGCTAACCATTAAAGTAATGGAATTGCGCGATTTTGCAACACAAAACAACGTAATTTTCCACTTTTTTTTGATTTTTACGTGGAATCCCCGACGAGTGATACAGACCATGGCGAGTTGGCGTGGAAATCACAGATGTGCTTTCAGCGCCAGTCCGAGCAGTAGGATAATGCCGAGGACAATACGGTACCAGCCGAAGAATTGGAAATCGTGTTTGCGGATGAAGCGCATCAGCCCCGCGATGACTCCTAGCGCGACGACGAAGGCGGTGATGAAGCCTGCCGCCGTGGCTGTCCATTCCGAATGGGAGAAATGAAGCCCATCCTTGAGCACGCTGTAGGCGCTGGCCGCGCACATGGTGGGGATGGCCAGGAAAAAGGAGTATTCCACCGCCAGATCACGGGAGAGCCCCAGGCCCAGCCCCCCCAGAATGGTGGCGGCTGACCGTGACACGCCAGGAATCATGGCGATGCACTGTGCCAGACCAACGCCTAAGGCGTGCCGCCAGCCCAATTGGGGCATGGTCAGAATTCTCGGTATGCTTTTGCGCCGTTCCAGAAGAATCAGCAGGACGCCGCCAATCAGCAGGGCGACGGCAACCGTCGGCGTTGAGTACAGGGCGTGTTGGATTTTGCTGCCGAACAAACCTCCGATGAGCAGTGCGGGGAAGACGCCGACCAGCACCTTTGACCAGAGCAGCAGGGTGGAGAGCCGGGTGACAGGATTCGTCCAGAATCCTGCCGGCAGCAGTCTGCGGAAGAAATAGACTACGACGGAGAGAATGGAACCCAACTGCACCATGACCAGAAACGGGTCGCGGAAACTTTCCGGAAGGTGCAGGAATTCATCCACAATGATCATGTGCCCCGTGCTGCTGATGGGCAAAAATTCAGTCAGTCCCTGGACAATTCCCAGAATTATTGCTTTTACTATCAGTGACATGGCGGAAAATGGGTTTTGTTTTTTTGTAACTGTTCAGAAGGTGGGGAGAGAAAGGTTCTGGCGTCTGTTGCCATGAACTCCAATGCTCCGAAACTCCACGCGGCGAAAGCAATTCACTGTTGCTTTCGCTACTGGGAGTTCTGGAGTTTGGGAGAGGAGAGTGTACCCAGGGATCTGATGTTGTCAGCGTTCGCGAGATTTTGCCAAAAGCGCTTGCGCAGCGCTGATGGTCTTGTTTTTCCCCGGGGACAAGCGAGCTTGTCCCCGGGGAAAAACTCAAACCATCACGGTCCGTAAGGACCTTTGGCAAAATCTTTTCAGTGTATTTTGTGTGTTTTGTGGACAAAAATGGGGTTCTGAATAGGTACTGTTTTTTTATTCCAGTCCCTGTTCGGCAGGAGGCGTGGCGGTTGCCCGCAGTTGACCGCAGGCTGCCTGGATGTGGTCTCCCTTGCGACGGCGGAGCGTGGCCTGCACGCCACGCTGTTCCAGGATGGCCAGGAACTGGGCGCAGGTGTCATTGTCCGGCGCCTTGAGAAGCTTGGACTTGCCCGGATTACAGGGGATGAGATTGACTTTGGCGCGCGCGACCCGTGCCAGAACGGACAAGTCCCGTGCATTGGCGGGGGTGTCGTTCAGACCGCTGACCAGGACGTACTCAAAGGTGACCATTCGGCCAGTCTGACGGCGGTAGTACGTGCAGGCGTTCATGAGCTCCTCGATGGGATGCCGATGGCGCTTGGGGATGATGTGCGAGCGCAACTCGTCGTTGGGGGCATGCAGGGAGATGGCCAGGTTCCAGGGACGCTCCTGGTCGGCCAGGCGGCGGATGCCCGCGGGAATGCCGCTGGTGGAGACGGTGATGTGCCTGGCTCCCATGCCCAGCCCCTGCTCCGCGTCGCAGAGCCGGTCGAGGGCGGGCAGAAGGTTGTCCAGGTTGAGCATCGGCTCGCCCGTGCCCATCACCACGACATTGTCCACTACTTTGCCGCACTCGTGGCAGGCAAGTATGACCTGGTCGAAGATTTCGGTGGCGGTCAGGTTGCGGGTGAACCCCTGCCGTCCGCTTTCGCAGAAGGCACAGCGCACGGCGCAGCCCACCTGGGTGCTGATGCAGACGGTGCTGCGGGTGGGAGTGCGGATTAGGACGGTTTCCACTGTCGCTCCGTCCGCCAATTCCGACAGCCATTTGACGGTGCGGTCTTCGGCGCGCAGCGTCTTGACAGGCGTGACCGCGCACGGCAGGAAATGCTCTGCCAGCAGTTCACGGAGAGCCTTGGGCAGGTTGAGCATTTCATCAAAGCTGGTGGCCAGTCCCTTGGTCAGCCACTCCTGAATCTGCTTGGCGCGGAATGGCTGCTGGCCATTGTTCCTGAGCCATTGCTTCAGGTCATTCTGGGAGATTTCTCGTATCGGCTGTTTCATGGGTCAATGTGCAAGTCTATGGTTCGGGCAATTCGATTCTTTCCCCTTGGTAAAGGCGCAACTCCGCCATGGTGTATGGCGGTTGCTTCTCGTAGGGAATGCGCTCAAGGGACGCCAGGGGAAATTCCCCATTGCCGAGATGGTCGAGGATATTCTCGTGGAGGAAGCAGAGCTGATGCCGGTCATCCAGCCTGACCTTGGGACTGACCGCCTTCCATTTTCGGTTGGGTGCGGCGGGCACCTGCGGACTGAGCAGATAGACCGTGCCCTCCTGGGAGGGAATGTCCTGGGCTGCATCCTTGATGTGCCTGATGCAGGTGTGCAGATAGAATGTCTCCACCAGGGTCAGGCCGATGGTCTCCTGCTCCGGCCATAGCATATAGATGGTGGCGGGCGGAGTGTCGGGCAGTTTTTCGGCCAGCATTCGACCATGGTCGCGCCGGTCTGACAGCATGGCGGCGCGCGGCCCCAGCATGGTCGCCAGGTAAAGGAAGCGGCAGGCCAGGATTGTCCAGAGCAGCGAACTGTGCAGGCTGCGGCGCCTCTTCGAGAACAGGTTCTCGGAGAGCAGCAGGATAAGAGCGATGACGGCCAGCAGCAGAGCCGCCGCCGACAGACGAGTCGCCTGGGGAGGCTGCGCGATGACTCCCGCGCGGGCGCATCCCCAGAAAACGATGGTCGCGCAGGCGCATAGCGCGGCCAGCCAGCCGACGAGTTTCAGCATCCAGTTCCATACGTCCAGATACCGGCGGAAGACGATTTCCGCATGGATGCCGATGAGCACGGCCATCGGCCCCAGGATTGGTATCAGATGCAGCGGCGAACCGCCAGGCAAGACCCAGACGAGCAGGGCGTTGACGATGACAATGGTGCGCAGAAAACGGCACGCCTCGCTGTCCTGCTCGAAACGGCGCAGGGCCAGGCAGAACGGGGCCCAGGCGATGAGCGACCAGGGAAGCAGATAGAGTGCCGCCTTGGGGAACATGGAGACCAGATGCGTGGCATAGCGTCCCCAGGTTTGTGGCGGTTCGAGAAAGGCGATGGCGTTCCAGGTCATGAACGGCTGCCCTGGCACCATCAGCAGCCAGATGGTGAGCATCCCCATGAAGGCAATCATGGTGACGACATGGGCGGGGCTTTGCAGCTGCTCGTAGATGCCGAAAGGCCCAGGCAGGAAGCAGAGCGGCAGATAGAAGATGAGGATTGCCTTGATTCCCACGCCCAAGGTGGCGATGAACACCAGCGCGAAAGAGACTCCCCAGGCAGACCACCAGCGCTTTTGCTTCCAGCCCCGGTTGAACCACCAGAACCAGGCCATCGCCAGTATCAGCGCGGTCACGGTCTCGCTTTGCGCGCGCACACCTATCAGCAGGCAGACCAGACTGGTCAGCACAATCGCCGCAGCCATGAGGCCCGCGAAACCGGATTGCACTCTTCTGGCGAACAGTCCGCACACCAGGGCCAGGCCCCATAGCGAGAGGATGGACGGCAGACGAAGAGTGGACTCGGGAGTGGCCCGCAGAGTCTCCGCAAGCAGCCTGAGGATTCTGTCTAGCCAGTCGGCCTTGCCGTCGCCATGGTGGTTGTCCAGCAGTTGTTCAATGGGCTTTTCGTCAACCTGTTCCACAGGCTTCTCCTGCCCAACGGCAGGCACGGCGCACTGCTCTGCTGTGGCGACGTCTGGAGTCTGCGGCGCAACGCCTTTGCCGGAGAGAAAGGGAAGATGTCCGGAACAAAGAGCCGCCAGCCAGGGATAGAGCGGGAAGCCTGGAACGGGATGCCCGTATAGCCGGGTTTGCAGCCACCCCTGGCCTGAAATCATCTGCTGGGTGAAATTGGCGTTCAGCCCCTCGTCAACCAGACGCAGTTCGGGCACTTCCGGCAACGGAAACAGGTACAGCGTAGGCGCCAGCAGCACGAGCAGAAGCACGCTTTTCCAGGATGGCTTGAAGTTGATGAAGTGCATGGCGAAGGAGAATCAGGGGCAGTTCCGCAGGAGATTCCGCTGCCTGGCGAGGCAGGTCTCTGCCGCAGTCTTTACCCTCTGGAGGCCTTGACGATTGCCACGGCCTCGGCGGCCTTGGCGGTGATGCCGGCCCAATCGCCGTTCCTGATGGCCTCTTTGGTGGCAATCCAGGTGCCGCCCGCGAAGGCGACTTGCGGAAGAGCCAGGTAGTCGGCCAAGTTGGCGGTGGAGACTCCGCCAGTTGGACAGAAGGAGATGCCCAGATGCCCGTAGGGGCCTATCAGCGCCTTGAGCATCTTCACTCCGCCCGACGCCTCCGCGGGGAAAAACTTCAGCAGACGGCAACCCATCTCCACTGCTCGTTCCACGTCGCTGGGGGTGCAGACACCCGGCGCGAAGAACATTCCGCATGCCTTGGCTGCGTCGATGATGCGGGGATTGCAGCCGGGGGCGACGGCGAACTTCGCGCCTGCGTCCACCGCCTGCATCATCTGCTCCTGGGTCAATACAGTGCCGGCCCCCAAGACCATCTCTGGAAAATGCTTGGCGGCCAAGGCGATGGTCTCCGCCGCCGCGGCAGTGCGGAAGGTGATTTCAGCGACCGGCAGACCGCCCGCGATAAGGGCCTCGCAGAGCCTGAGTCCATTGTCAGGGGTGTCCACGGCCAGCACAGGCACCACACCATGTGCCTTCAGTTTCTCCAGCATCATCTTTCTCCTTGAAAATTGACGAATTACAAGCACAATCCCAATAATGTATTCTTTTTTGGAGGATTTGCAAGCAATTGGCCTAATGACAACAGTCGTGGAGGAAGCCAAGGCTTTCCCTAGTGCTCCTCATAATGTGTCCTGCATTGCAGGATTGTGACAGTGGAAGTGTCAACCATATAGACAATGCGATTTTGTCCATCGATCCGGCGACTCCATTTCCCGCTTAAATCGCCGCGCAAAGGTTCAGGTTTTCCTTCACCTTCAAAAGGTGTACGCAGTATGGACTGTATGAGTTGATTGATGCGCCGGAGAGTCCTTTGATCCTGTGTCTGCCAATAGAGATAGTCGTCCCAGGCGGATGGTGTAAAAAGGAGTTGGCTCATTTTGCCATGGCCTCCAATTCGGAGATGGTCTTGGGGATAACACGACCAGCCTGCAATTCCGCCTCGGAATGTTTGAGAGCAGCAAGATTGGCCTCAGAATAGAAGGCATCATCATTGGCGCGAATCTCAAAGGGAATCTTCCGTTCACGCAGTGCGGCACGGGTATAAATCATGAAAAAGGTAGTCAGGTTCATCCCCATTTCCTCGCACATTCTGTCTAGGGCCTGCTTGGTGGCCTCATCTAGCCGAAGACTGACGGTTACCATCTATTTTACTCCTTTTGATTGCATTTGTCATTCAGATTCATTCAATAAGAAATCAATATAATTCTTTTTTTTAATTTTTCCACTGGCGAGGCGGAGAATGGTCATTCGGTCGGCAGGATGGTGAAGGGAGTCCCTGTGCCCAGCGTCCCTCTGATTGCCACAGCCCCTGGTGGCGGGGTGAGAGCCTGTGTCTGTGGTTTGCCGGGCTGCATGGCGGGCAACTGCAATGTGGCCTGGCCAAGTTCACGTCCCCCCTTGTCAAGGTAGGTGAGGGTCATGGCGGTGGCTGTTTGCTGGACGGCTGACTCGCAGTTCATCCGTGTCCCCTCCCAATGCAAAGCCAAATCGCCGCATAGCGCGCTGACGCCTGCCAGGTGCGGAAAATAGAGATGGTCAATCGGAAAGGCGACAGATTCGCCTGCTGCATATTCCCGTTTCGGGAACACCATCTCCATCGTGTGGGTGGTGGACTGCGCCCCTCGCTTGTAGGAGTAGAAGAATCCATCGGCCAGCAGGCCTTCGTCAGTGCGGACAACGAGGACACCTGGGCGTTTCCGGGAATACCTTGCCATCCAGGGGGCGGCGGGGGCGATGAACACCTCGCGGTTGCCGAGGTCGGTGTCAATGAACAGTCGGTCGTTGGGAAGCCGCATCACGCTGTGGATTGGTGTGGCCTGTTGTCCTCCCTTGGCGGGGATGACCACCGTGTCGTAGTCGCTGTCAGGCCCGAGATGGGCGATCAGGTTTGTCCAGAAGGCAAGTTGTTGCGGACTCTTTTCGCGATTCGTCAGCGTGAAACTGACGGAGAACTTGAGTTCGCCCTCCTTCAAGGCGATTTCCTTTTTCGCCTCGATGTTCTCGTTCATCAGGTAGCGGTTGACCAGCACCAGACGTGCCACGTCGGGGGCCGTGGTTATCTCCTGAATTTGAAACGGCACGTTGTGGAAATGCTTTTTGCCCCAGAGCAGTTCACGCCCGCCCACGCCATTGGTCTCGAACATGGCAGGGAGCAGTTCGGTCTCATTCCGTGAGCAAACCAGATTGCCGATGAGTTCGCGGTTCTCGGGGCGGTACCTCCAGCTGCCCAGCAGGGCGGAGACCTGCGGGGCGAACTCCACGGACATCAGTTCACTGCGCAGACCATGGCGGACGAAGGAGTCCGTCGGCGCGTCACAGGTGACTTCGACGGCGGAAAGTGCGCTGGCAAGAACCATGAGGAGAAGTGCAGAACCTTTCATTTCGCCACCTCCTCGAAGTAGGGAGTCCAGGGGAGTGTCTTGCCGTCCATCTTGAAATGGTAAAGCACGCGGCCTGGCAGACCCATCACCCATTTGAAGGGATAGTGGTAGGGGAAGCGCCTGTCCATCTGGTAGAAGAGCATGGTCAGCAGGTGGTCGGCAGAGCCGACGTCGGTGGCTTCGATGACGATGTTTCCGCCTTGACGGCGGATGCGGTTGTCCGCCTGCTTGTTGATCGTGAGCACGACCTGTGGGCCATCGCTTCTGTCGGTGACGGCCACATCCTTGCCGGCAGGAATGAGTTTCATCTCACGGCAGAAGGCGAAATACTCGCCGAAGCGGAGAGCAGCCTGCTCGCGCAGTTCCCTCTCGCCCTCCGGAATGCGCAGGCTGAAGGCGACTTTGCCCTGGGCATCGACATACGGGAACTGCGCCAGGTCGCCGGAGTCGGCGGCGTAGTCCAGTGACTCGTATTCCAGTTCCAGGCGGCTGCCGGCGTGGAATGGCAGAGGTGTCCGGCTGGCGTGGAGCCATTCGCCAGTGGCTGGCATGGCCACCGCCTTCCCGTCCAGAGTGACCTTGGAGAGCCGGAAACCGTGGATGCGGCGCACCAGCAATACGCTGGAGAACTCCGCGCTCTGTTCCAGGACCGTGGTGAAAGCCTGGCGGGAGAGAGTCTTTTGGCTGGCGGTGCGGGCAATCACCTTGCCCGTGGGTGCATGGGCGAAACCACATACGGTCTCCAGGAGGAACGGTGTGCGGGAGGGCAGGGCGACCGCCAGGGTGGTCCGCTGGCTCTCCAGCGTATTGACGCTCTGCGCGTGGTCACGGCGCTTCTCGACGTAGAGATACCCCTCCTTGCGCTGCCCGCAGAGGATGCGTCCGTCTATGGTGACTGTGCCGGCGGACTCGGCTGGCCCCGAGTTGCCCAGATAGAAGAAGGTGGCCGCTCCGTTGCCGTAGCGCGAAATGTAAGGCGCGTAGAGTCCCTTGGAGAGCGTGACGGGCACCTCCGCCTGCCACCCTGAACGCGCCAGCTCCAGTGCCTCCGGCTGGACATAGACCTGCTGCGGACAGCCGAAGAAGGTGACGTAGCTGTTGGTCAGCCCCCATTTGAACTGGTTGAGGATGATGTAGTCGGACATCTTGGCCATGATGTCCAGGAATTCCTCCCTGGTGCGGTTGCGCCAGCCAGGCACCATGTCCTCGAAGGCGAAGCCGTGCCCGTGCATGCAGCCTGGCCTGGGGCCGATGAACCAGCGGTAGAGCGGCAGAAACGCGCTCACGGAGGATTTCTCCACGTAGGGCTTCTCCAGCATGCAGTAGTCGCCCTTCATGTAGCCGTTGATGAACACGGTGAGCGGCTTGTCAGGGTTGATGGCGCGCATGAAGTCAACCTCGTGGTTGACGGCGACTCCCTGGTCGATGAACACGCCTTGGTCATCCCAGGCGCGTCCGGGCATGGGATTCCCGCAGGCCTTGCCGCGGAATCGCACGCCGCCGGAGCCGCAGTCCAGGGCGAAGCCTGGCAAGTCCAGCTCACGGGTGACATCCACCAGGTCCTGCTCGAACTGCTTCGCGAAACTGGTGCCCATGGGGAAGACGCGCACCTCGCGGTCGTGTCCTGTGCTCCAGGAGTTGAGCAGGATGGGGGAGGATTTGTCAAGGTTGAGGGAGTCCTCGTAGCGCTCATGGCCCAGGTTGTATTCGCACCAGGTGCCTGAGCAGGTCACGTAGAACATCCAGCCGTAGCGCTTGCCGTACTTGTGGAAGCCCTCGTTGCGCATCTTCAGGAAATCCTTGCGCGTGATGTCCTTGAAGCTGAATTTCTGGCCGCCGAATTTCGGGGTCTGGCCGCGGTAGGCGTTGTAGGGTGTGTAGTCCCAGAGGTCGGGGCGGCAGGCGATGTCGCCTGACCGCTTGTACGGGCAGTATGTCCATTCGATGGTGTAGTAGAGACGGCGGTTCTCCTCTGGCCTGGGTTTGCCCCACCAGTTCTGGTAATGGGCGTTGTTGCCCCAGACGTATGGGTTGGACTGCCCGCCGGAGACTGTCCAGCAGTCAGGAAGCGAGTCGTAGTGCTGCTGTATGATGGACTCGGGGAGGCCGAAGCGGGAGTCCGCCACGGCGATGGTATGCCGGAATGTCACGGTCTGCCCAGGCGAGACCACGTGCCGTTGCGTGTAACTGTAGGTTCCTTTCTCTGGAACATAGTGGCATGACGCATAACTCAGAGGGTCGAAGTTCACGTGTCCCAGGGAGAATGCCGTATTGTCTTTGAAGCCGACGGCGGTTGCGGCGAAGGGGTAGGCGGCCGAACCAAGGTTCTGGAGTTTTTTGCCGACGAGACCATGACGGTGGATTTCCTTGACCCCGATGTCCTGCGTCTCGTCCGTGCCGTCCCAGAACGTGGTTGGCGCGTTTTCCCCGAATGTGGCGGTGAGTCCAGGTTCGAGCCAGAGGTCGCCTTTGCCTGTGTTGGCGAAGGCGCTCTCCCCCAGGAAGAGCCGTCCGCATGGGGTGAACACGGTTTCCCAGCGCCAGTCGTCTCCCTGGAACACCACGGTGATTTGGTCGGACTTTTCGGTGATGGTCGGTTTGCCCAGGGGCAGTTCCGCCTTACGCTGTCCTTCGTAGAGGGTGAATGTCAGTCGGGCGGAGGCCCATTCGGCATTCGGCAAAAGCGGTGTGACCTGGAGGCCATTGCCCTGCGGGGCCAAGTTTGCGGTGGGAGTCGTCAGCGCCGCGAAGGAGCCTCCGATGGCCAAAAACAGCAGGGAAAGAAGGTGTTTGCGCATCATTCCGGTTTCTGTGTGGTGGGAGTGAACGAGGGTGTTATCCAGTCTTGCCAGCGCTTGGGGTCGCGTTTCCAGCCCTTGATGGGGGAGACGAGCCCGAGTGTGTCCTGGTTGTGGCTCTCCGTGTGGCCATCGGCCAGCAGGAAATTGGCGGAGCCTTCGTGGACGGGGGAGTAGTCCTGCCCCCAGCAGCTGGTGGGGCGAATCTGGTGGTTCGGCCCCTTGGTGTCCCCAAGGGTGATGACGTAGGATGGGCGGGCGACGTTGCCGGCGCGGGCCGGCCATTTCTCGTGCCCCCTCTCCCCCGAACTGCTCAGGTAGTAATTCATGCCGTAACTGACATAGTGCCCCGAATAGGCGTGGGGCAGCAGGTCATCCTCGATGAACGCTGCGGGGCCGCGCACTCCCACGGGACAGGAGAAGGAGAGCTGGTCGGCGACGTACCGATTGACGAGTTCTGTCCAGAACCCCCATCTGTTCCTGCGTATGATGGAGGGCGGATACCAGTCGCCGTTGTCCGCCAGGTAAAGTTGCATTGCCCCGTGGAGTTCCCGAAGGTGGCTGGCGCAGATGGTCTGCGCCTCCTGCGCAGTCCAGCGGCGCATGCCTCCGCCGGCCAGCACGACGCAGAGGCCCGCCAGCAACAGGACAATCGCCAGTTCTTTCCAGTTGCGCATGCTATTTGAAGACTGGCTCGTGCGTGCTGGCTCCCCAGAAGACATTGGAGGCCTTGAAGGGGTATTCGGTGGGCCTCCACCAGGCGACATGCCCGTCGAAGAAGGCGACGTTCATGCCGTTGTTGTGGCGGAATGGGAAACCTTTGTTGTGGAAAGCCTCCTGGCTGGCGAGGTTGCCGTCCCAGGACCATAGTCCCTGGCCAGTGGAACGGTCGTTCGTGCTGTTGTCGCCGTCGCAGAAGGCGTAGATTTGGGATGGATGCTTGAGCTGGGTGATTTTGACCGGGACGGCGAGTTGCCCTAAGGTCTGCATGCCGAACAGCCTTGGTTTCCCTGAATTGCTGTTTCCGCAGGCATTGGCGTAGTAGGTGAGGTAATACCCGCCCTCATGCGTGTAACGTGACTTGATGCAGCGTCCGCATACCAATGTCTTTATGGTGATGGGCACTGCCCTCTCGCGGTCGCAGATGATGTTGTTGCCCATGTATCCGGCGAGGATGAGATGCCAGTAGGTGTATGGATTGACCTCCCAGCAGCGGTAGCAGTTGTAGTCCTCGTTGTCCGACTGGTATAGCATCAGGGTCGTGCCAATCTGCTTCAGGTTGGCGGTGCAATTGATGGCCCGCGCCTTCTCCCGCGCCTTGCCCAGGGCCGGCAGCAGCATCGACGCAAGCACGGCGATGATGGCGATGACGACCAGCAATTCGATTAAAGTGAAAAATTGCTTTCTTCTTTTCATGGGAACTGCTCCAGTTTCTGTTGCCATTGACACATTGAATCTTTCGACCTCACTTCAGCGGATTCGGCAGGTCCATGTAGTCGCCGAGAGTGTATCCGCCTTTGTGAAACATCCGATCCATCGGGTTGTAAAACGGTTCTCCGCGCCGTTCGGTATACCACTGGTAGTTGTGGTAATAATAGACTCCAGGCGTGTATTTCAGATAGGTTCTGACCCGTTTCGCCAATTCAGCGGGCGGAATCCAGTAGTTGGTCTGTCCAGGAATCAGCAGCGTCTCCAAACCGTTTGACGCCCACTTGTCATCCAATTTGGAACACAACTCTGGCATATACGGCAGGGCGTAGGTCTGCTCCGAAAAGACCGGAACCGGATTCCCCTTGCGCTGGAACCCTTTGATGAAAGCGGTAAAACGCCAATCTTTCGTGTAGTCGGAAGCAGTTTCCGGAAGCATGACGCATGCACAGACCTCCGGAGCGATCTCCCGCATGGCGGCATTGGCTTCTGCGCAGATTTTGGCCAGTTCCTCCTGCTGCCAGTGGACGAAATCCGGATATTTCTTCTGTTTTCCCAGGAATTTGGCCCTTTGATTGGCTGGGACATCCTCCTTCCCGAGTCCGGCGGAAGCCAGATAGGATTGAAAACAGTGGTCGCAGAGACAATTCCGTCCGTGGATATTGGTTGGAGTAGTGCCGTCGCCCAACTCGAAAATCACCCCGACGATTCCGGCCTCTTTCGCCAATTTGGCAAATTCCACCATGTTGAAGCGCATGCCGGCCTTTTCCGAATACTCACGGTCGAGCCAGCAGGGGAACTCCGTCACGGTATATTGGGGATTACGGGGTTCTGACCTGTACTTCGCAACGGTCCCGTCTGGGAGGATCATTCGGCGGAAAGTCTGCTTGGAATTGTTGACGGAGATATTGTATGGTGTTATGCATAGGATGTAGGTCATGTCCTTCTCCGCGCAAAGTTTTCCGGTATTCAGAATGGTCTGCCGCACGTCGTGGGGCGGATAGAATCTGCCGTGGTCAATCTGAAAAACCATGTGGATGACCGCATTGATGCCAGACTTTTTCATGTTGGCCAGCGCATCGGCATTGACCGCGTGGGAGGTGGTGACCCACGCCGCGATCATCTTCCTGCGTCGCAGCGCCTGATGCAGTGCGGTGTCTCCTGCGATTTCGTCGTTGTCGCGGACATATCGCTCCCATTTCAACTCGCCACATAGGTTTCCGGCATGTGGCTTCATGCCGAGGATGGTCACGCCTGTGCGGGAGGCAAAGAGCATTTCATCGCTCTCCGGCAGATAGCACAACGAACCGGAACAGGATGCGGGGGCGACATCCCGATGGGTGTAGATAGGCGCGGCGTCGGTGCTGCCGAGCCGTCCAATCTCCCGCCACTTCGCCGGATTGTCGGCGTTGGCGAGGACGATGATGCGTCGCCATGCGGCGAGATTCAATTCATTGCGTCTGGTATCGGTGGCATATCCCCAGCGTACTGTGCCGATCTCGGGGATGCTCTGGACGACTTTCCCGCCGGACAGATCATAGGCAGCCAGCGGATCACCGAAATAGAGGTACTTGCCGTCCTGGGAAACTCCCAGATGACATGTTTTTTTCTGTTTGAAATCGGTTGGCAGCGGCAGTTCGTGCAATTCCCCGTCGTATCGGTAGAGCATCTTCATATTGTAGATGGCTGCGGTACCGTCCGGCAGTTCAGTTACGGCGGATCCTGAATCGGGCATTTTGATCTTGACCTGCCTCACTTCCATTTTCGCTGGATCGAAGGCGTAGAGTGTGTTGTATGCAGCCAGCAACACTTTGCCCGCTTTGGCCGCAGTATTCATGGCCGCCGTGGTCTTTCCCTGTCCGACGGGACACAGGGCAACGCCGTCTTTGTAATACAGTTCGATGGTTCCCGGGCATCCGTCGATCCTGTAGGGTTCTCCCCCGTCAAGATATTCCTCATAAAAGAACTGTGCTTCCCCGGGAAAGTCCCCCGTCATGGCGTCTACTTCAAATTTGGGCAGGATCAGAACCTGTACGGGCTTCCTTGGATCTGCTGCCTTTGAGGAGCATCCTGCCAGGATACTGATCATAACCGGGATCACTACAGAAAGGGCGATCCGTTTTATTGTTTCTGTTGTCTTCATGGAAAACCATCCTGTAGAATCGTGAAAAGGGTTCATGAATCAAATATCGTCGGAGCAGCCGGACGCCCGAACTACAGCGTCGGTTTTACGGCGATCTGCACCGTACCGCTTGCTTTTTTGAGACAGACTGCTTTTACCAGATAGCTTCCGGAAGGGATCAGATCCGACGCGCTGTCTGTGCTGCTGAATTCATATTGGTAAGACTCTGCGTCATCGTAATCGGTAAGTTCATCAATGCTCTGTTCCTCCGGCATCCGGATTAACGCGATCCCTATGGTGCCTTTTTTCAAATCGGATGTGAAAACGACCTGTTCTCCGTCGGAAACCTCAAGGGAAC
>JAFRLP010000124.1 GCA_017431185.1 Victivallales bacterium
CCAACACCAAGGCCATCTTCGGTGAAATGCTGGCCAATCCCTCGCTGGATGTGCTGGACCTGGAGAAATTCGCCAAGGTCGCGCACGCCAACGGCATCCCGCTCGTGGTTGACAACACCTTCCCGACTCCAGTGCTGTGCCGTCCCTTTGACTTTGGGGCGGACATCGTGACCCACTCCACCACCAAGTACCTGGATGGCCACGCCGTCAGCGTCGGCGGAATCGTCGTCGAGAAGGGCGACTTCCCCTGGGACAATGGCAAGTTCCCCAAGATGTGCGAGCCCGACGAGACCTACCACGGCCTGAGCTACACCAGGAATTTCCCCGCCTGCCCGTACTCCGTGAAGATGCGGGCGCAGTGGGTGCGCGACTTGGGAGCCATCATGTCCCCGTTCAACGCCTTCCTGGCCAATCTGGGCTGCGAGACGCTGGCCCTGCGCATGGAACGCCACAGCGCCAATGCGCTGAAGTTGGCCGAGCACCTGCAGAAACATCCCAAAATCGGCTGGGTCAACTACCCTGGGCTGCCTGGCAACCCCCAGCATGAACTGGCCCGCAAGTACTTCAAGGGATGCAGTGGCGTGCTCACCTGCGGGGTCAAGGGCGGCGTCAAGGCGGGCGAGACCGTGATGAACAGCCTGAAATTGGCGGCCATCGTCGTGCATGTCGCCGACGTCCGCACGGGTGTGCTTCATCCCGCCAGCATGACCCACCGCCAGCTCAACGAGGAGCAGCTCAAGGCGGCGGGCGTCGCCCCAGACCTCATCCGCGTCACCGTCGGCATCGAGAACATAGACGACATCATCGCCGATTTCGACCAGGCGCTTGCCAAGGCATGAGAGCGAAACGACGTCGCAGTTGATGCAACCCGTTGTCCCGACATATCTGCTGCTGGCCTGGTTGGCGTCGGCGCTTGTTCTCCTGGGCATGGAGTTCCGCCGAGGACGGCGCATCAGCCTCAGGCATCGCCTGTCCATGGCCAGCCTGGAGATTCTGGCCATTGTCTGCATACTGCTTCTGGTCCTGCGGCCCACGAGGAAGAGCCGCGCGCCCCGGCCTGGCGCATATCGGCTGACCGTGCTGGCTGACCAGTCGCGCAGCATGACGACCGCCAATGCGTCCGGTCTCTCCCGTCTGACCTGCCTGGAGAATACCCTGGGCACTCTCACCCCTGACCTGCGACGGCTGTTCGCCTCGGTGCGGACGGAATGCTGGGGATTCTCCGACACCTGGCATCTGCGAGGCGAGAATCTGGACTCCCTGAAAGGGCTTGCGCCTCTGCCTGGCATGAGCGCCCCTGGCGATGCCCTTGCCGCCGTCATGCGCGAGGCCAGCCGCGGGCTTCCCCTGGGAGCGGTCCTGCTGTTAAGCGATGGGCACGCCAATGCGGGACGCTCCCTCACCGAGGTCGCCAAGCAGTGCCAGGCACAGGGATTGCCCGTAAGTTGCGTGTTCTATGGGGAAGAGTACCAGGGACAGGATTCTGGAGTCGCCTTCGCCGCACTTCCTCAGGGGCTTCAGCGCGACATGCCCGCGACTTTCCAGGCAGTCATCACCAACACTTTCCCCTCTCGCCAAACCACCAAAGTCACCTTTGCCGAGGATGGCACCCCGCTCCAGACGCAGGACATCACCCTCCTGCCCGAACAAAACCTGCCTGTCAGTTTCCGGCATACCCCGCGCACGGCGGGCTCCCACATCTACTCGGTGACTTTGGAGAACATTCCTGGCGACTCCCGCTTGGATGACAATGCCGATTTCTCGGCCATCGAGGTTTCGCCGCCTCCTGTGACCAGGTTTCTGCTCATCGCAGGCGGCATGGACTGGGAGGCGCGCTTCCTTCGTCAATTCGCCATGCGCAATGAGGCTTTCCAAATCAGTTCCATTGTGAGAATGGCCAAAGACAACTATGCGCGGTCGGGACTGCCAGCCCCACCCAAGGGTCCACCTGGATTCCATCTGGACACCCCCTTGCTGGAGGAACAGGATGCGGTGCTGCTGGACACCCGTGCCATCCCCTATTTCTCAAAGACCGACACGGATGCCTTGCGGGCATTTGTCGAACACAAGGGAGGTGGCCTGCTGATGCATGGCCCCATCGGCTCTCTGAAGAAAAGTCAGGCGCATCCGCTGGCGGAACTGCTTCCGATGCACGACACTGGCCTGCTGCCGATTCGTCCCCGCACCCTGCTGGCCACCGAGGACACTTTCATTCTGGACAAGGACGACAGCGGGATATTCTCGGGCTCGCCAGGTGCATTTCTTCCCTCCTCCACCACGCTGTTCGTTCCCACCAGCCTGAAAAGGGCCGCGCGTGTCGCTTTGGTCCTGACGGATGCCAACCGCACTCCAATTCTCACTGGCATTGCCTTTGGAGCAGGTCGAGTGGCCTTCGCGGGAATCGAAAACACCTGGCGCTGGTGCCTGGCGGACGAGGCGTCCGTCCACTCCGCTTTCTGGCGTGCGTTGCTCCTGTGGCTGGGCGAGGCGGGACAGCCGCGGATGCGCATGCTCAACCGCGCAGCCATCGCCTCCGTCGGAGATGACTTTGCTCTGGATTTGGCGGTGCAGGGCGAGGATTTCCAGCCTGCGGCTGCGGCACAGGTGAAGGCCCGGATAACCACGCCGTCTGGCCAGCGGCGGGAACTGTCGCTGGAGCCGCAGTTGACCGAGGAGGGAAGGTACACCGCCTTCTTCACGCCAGACGAGCCTGGCGGATACACCGTGACCTTTGTCGCCGCCGTGGATGGCAGGGAACTCACTCTCCAGACCGCCTTCGCCGCCCGCTTCAATTCCCCGGAGCTGCTGGATGTCCAGCCAAATGAGGCGCTGCTGCGTGATGTCGCCCGCATCACGGGAGGGACTTTCTTCACGCCCAAGGACCTCGCAGCCGCCACCTCGCTGCCCCTTTCCGCAAGGCTGCCCATGGAGGAGTCGGTCATTCCCCTGGTCTCTCCCTGGTGGCTGCTGGCCGTCTTCACTCTTGCCACTGGCCTGCTCTGGTGGTTCCGGCGACGCATCGGACTCAAATAACTCATCCGTCACAACACAGGATTTGGTTATGAAAAGCATGACAGGATATGGCCGTGGCACAGCCACGGCAAACGGAGTCTCCGTGACGGTGGAAGTCTCCTCCGTCAACAGCAAAAAGCAGTTGGAATTGCACTGCACCGTTCCTCGGGAACTGGGGATGCTGGAGCCGGAGATGCGCACCGTGGTGCAGCGGAAACTGGTGCGTGGCACCGTCAATGCGGTCGTCGGCTATCGGCTGGCCGGCGACAATACGTCAGCCGTTCCCCTGAACGAGTCGCTGGCGCTGGCCGCCGCCAGGCGCCTGGGCGATTTCGCCAAAGCCAGCGGCCTCCCCGCGCCAACCCTGCGGGAGGTTCTGCTGGTGCCCGGAGTGCTGCAAAGCGAAACCGCCAATCTGGAGACCGTCAAACCGCTTGTCATGCAAGCCCTGGAACAGGCTCTCGACGCATTGTGCGAGGCGCGGCTCAAAGAAGGGGCCGCCCTGTTTGCGGATTTGGAGCAGCGCGGCAAGAACATGCAGGAACTGCTCAATCGCATCATCGCCCGTGAGCAGGAGGCGCAGGGCGAAATGCTCCGCAAACTGAAGGAGCGCATCGCACTGCTGGGCGTGGAACTGCCGATCGACGATGAGCGGCTTGCCAAGGAACTGGCGTTCTACGTTGACAAAAGCGACATCACGGAGGAGACCGTTCGGCTGAACAGCCATCTCTCCCAATACCGTGTGCTCATCGCCCAGGACAACGACTCGGGTCGAAACCTCGACTTCCTCTGCCAGGAACTGACGCGGGAGTCCAACACCCTGGCCGCCAAAACCGCGGACCTGGCCATCAGCGCCGACGCCCTGGCCCTGAAAATCGAGGTCTCCAAGGTGAAGGAGCAGGTGCTCAACGTGGAATGACCCGCCATCGAATGACATCTGGCGCTTTTGGGTGTACATTGTACTTCATGCACAGGAGTTCACCATGTATCTAGTCTATAATCTCATCTTCCCGCTGGTTTTTCTTTTCTACCTGCCCTTTTATCTTGTCCATATCTTCCGCCGGGGGGGCCTGACCAGGGAGTACTGGCAGCGCTTCGGCTTCTTCGGCTCGGACGTCAAGGCACGGCTGCGGGGATTGCGCCATCCGGCGTGGATTCATGCGGTGAGCGTGGGCGAGAGCATCGCCTCCATGGCGTTCATCAAGGCGTGGCAGAAGGCTCACCCCGAGGATGACGTGGTGTTCTCTTGCAGCACGTCCACCGCCTTTGCCACGATGCAGAAGAAGAACCTGGCCGGCGTGACCCTCATCTACTGCCCGTTTGACTTCTGGTGGGCCATCCGCCATCTGGTGCGGCTGATCAATCCGCACACGCTGCTCATCTTCGAGGTGGAGATTTGGCCCAACCTGGTGCGCATTCCAGCCTCGCACGGGGTCAAGGTCTGCCTGGTCAATGGCCGGATGTCCGACAAGTCCAGCCAAGGCTACGCCAAATGGCCCTCCATTTTCCAGCCCATCTTCAACGCCTTTTCGGCGCTCTGCGTGCAGACCGAGGAGGATGCGGCGCGCATCCGCCGTGTCATCGGCCCCAGCCCGCGCATCCATGTCTGCGACACGATGAAATTCGACCAGGTGCCTGACGTGGCGACCGCGCCCGTCGCCCCCATTCTGGACAGGCACCTCGGCGCAGGGCAGGTGACCATCGTCGCGGGAAGCACCCATCCTGGCGAGGAGGCGCTCATCTGCAAGGCATACCAGCATGTCCGCGCCCAGGTGCAGGGGCTCAGGCTGGTTCTCGTGCCACGCCACATTGAACGCACACCCGAGGTCGAGTCACTGCTGAAATCCCTGGGATTGACCTGGCGGCTGCTCCGCCCTGCGGAAAATACCCCCGAACAACCCGCGCCCGCTGACGTGCTGATCGTCAACACCACTGGCGAACTGATGAACTTCTATGCGGCGGCGGACATCGCCATCGTCGGCAAGAGCCTGGCTGGACAGGAAGGCGGGCACAACATCATCGAGCCGGCCATCTACGGCAAGGCGATTGTGCATGGTCCGCACATCGAGAACTTCCGCGCCGTGGCGGCGCTGTTCCAGGAGCGCAAGGCCGCCATCCAACTCTCTCAGGACGACGAACTGGAGCCGACGTTGCTCCGGCTGGCGAACTCCGCGGCAGAGC
>JAFRLP010000125.1 GCA_017431185.1 Victivallales bacterium
CCACAGGAACAACGGCGGGATGGTTCTCGTGTACGACAAAGACCGCCAGATTCTCTACGGCTGGTACATGCATCATTGAGCGACTCGCGGCGAACTTGCGTCGGATATGGTATAATTTGCGGCAAATGCTTGCAATGACTTGGCATAAAGGTAGATGACATGACGAAGAGCAGAAAAACCAGCATCATCTTTTGTGTTGCAATCATATTGGCGGTTGCTGCCGGTGCGGCTTGGTTCTAGTTCGGCCGGGAACCGGATTCGGAGTATGGTATGCGCGTGCGGTTCAATTCGGTGCCGGAGCGGACTGCAACTGTTGACGGGATGAAATGGCATTACGCGGTTGTTGGAGGCGAAGCGCAAATAGTGAAGGCAGTAAGGCGGGGAGCTAAGCCTTTTCCCGATCATGTCGTGCTTCCGAAAGAGCTGGATGGTTATCCGGTGACAGGCGTGTGGGGGAGTGTTTTCAAGGATAATGACCCTGTCCGGTCGCTTGTGATCCCTGAAGGTGTCAAAGAGATTGGTTGCTGCGCGTTCAATGGTGTCGGACTTGATTCCGTCACGATTCCTTCGACAGTCACAAATATTGATATCAATGCGCTGCGATGCAGGAATGTCCGAAAGTACGTTGTCAGTCCAGACAATCAGGACTATTGTGAGACCAACGGACTCGTCTGCACGAAGGACGGGAAAAGCCTTGTCCGCTGCATTGGCGGGGACGTGACAATCCCAGAAGGTGTGACAAACATTCCTTCCTGGGCGTTTAGCGGCAGCAATCTGAAGTCGGTTGTGATTCCGCAAGGAGTTGTCAGCATCGGCATGGGTGCTTTTTCCGAATGTAAGCAGCTAAAATCGATATCCATCCCATCTGGGGTGACTGACATAGGCGCATTTACGTTTGAAGGCTGTCTTTCGCTGGAACATGTGGATTTCCAGCCTGGAGTCACTAACATCGAGGATTATGCATTCGAAGGCTGCAAGAATCTTAAGAAGGTCGTTGTCCCTGAAGGGGTTGTCGAAATCAGCAAGTACGCCTTCGCCAATTGCGAGAATCTTGAGTCCGTGACCCTCCCTTCAAGCGTAAAGAGCATCGGGTGGCATGCATTTTCGTGTTGCTCAAGAGACCTCAAGATGACAATGAACCTCAGAGACGCACACATCTCCATTGATGCATTTTCCGGGTTCAACGATTGGTCGGACTCCCGTGGTGTGAACCGACAAGGATTTAAGTATGAGAAGGACGGAACATGTACATTTGACGGTCGTCCAATTGGCGACTACTCAGACACATCAAATTGACCACAGCCACGGTATTTCCAACATTGATTTCTGCCACAAGATCCTTCACGGCGTTTTTTGATATAAAACAAAAAAGAATGGGCGAAGAGACGAGACCTGTATGCCATGTAGTCGCGGGGCCGAACGGCTTCGGGAAGTCGACGTTTGCGCTCAGGTATCTGCCCGAGTACGCGGGCGCGGTGGATTTTTCCGTCCTGGCGGAGCCGATGAGAAAGGAGCTTGGGATATGATCGACCGCAAGGACTGGCCGGAGGATGCGCGCAATGCTCAGGCCGCTTTCGACGAGGCGTCGTGGGACGCCGTGGAGGCTTACCGAGACACGGGCGAGATGGTGCCGGGGATGGATTATGCCGTCGTGGTCGACCTAGAGGGTCATGCGTTAGGGATGTTCACGGGGAAGCAGGTGCTGCCATCTACTGTCA
>JAFRLP010000126.1 GCA_017431185.1 Victivallales bacterium
GCATCGGGCAATGCCTGTCGTGACTGCGGGATTCCCAGGCCATATCGTCTCAATTTCCTTGTAATGCGCCAGCGCCTCCTGGAAATCCCCTAGCCATTCGCGATATAGGGCCATGAGGAAAAGTGCATATACGTTGTCAGTAGAGTTCTTCAGTCCCGGGGCAAGCGACGCGACATTGGCCATGAACGCCTGGTAGCTTTTCCCGGCTTCGTTTCCCTCCTGAAAATACTGCGCGTAGCCTTTCTTGCGCAGTTTTTCCTGAAGCGCTTCCATTTCCCGTTTCATTCGCGCCTGAGCCATCCCCCGGCACCGCTCGATATTCCGAACATCCACGCCGAAGCCGTCAAGGTCGCCTAGTGCCAGCCGGTCAAATGCGTCGAGAACATGCAACATCATCCGTTCGAAGCCGACCACTGGATAGTCCAAGGCAATATCGCTTCCGTAGGCAACCGCAAGGGTCTTGTCAAGAGCGTCACCCACGCTGAAGAGCGCTTTGTCTTCAAGGGCATCGCTAAAGGCAATCGCCTCGGCATAGAGCTTCGCACTCTCCGCATATTGACCCTTCAGCTGTGCCAGACGGCCCTTCTCCTGCAAGGCGAGAAGCTTGTTGGCCCCCGAAGCATTGTAGATATCATAAACTGCGTGCTTGTCCTGCGAGGAATTCCCAAGGCCGGACTTGATTTTTTCGACTTTGCTGGGATATGTTGCACAGCCGGCCAGCAGCAGGCAAACCAAGATGGACGCAATCCCCGATTTCATGCGGCAGTTCATTTTGCACCCCCTTCATTCATCATTGCATTTATCGCCCTTAAGCGATGCTGCCGGTTGACTGCACGCATGATGGCTGCGGCAATCACATCGCCGTCAACTTTCGGATCAAACACCATGTCCCTGACGCATGTTGCTGAATTAATAACCTTTTTCGGGGAGCTTACCAGGCTGTCCTTGCCAAGCCGCAGGAAACAAAATGTTCGTGACCAGTCGGACCTTCCGGGAATTGGCAGAAAGCCGATTGGCAAGAGCCAGGTCTCCCAGGTTTCGCTCAACCGCGATGCCGATGTACGGTCTGTCCACGAGGCATTCGCGCTGTTTGCGGAAATGGAAACATAGTAAATCGTTTCCTGCTCTGCGGAGTCCGGGATGACCATGTTCGAGAGGAAGGAATGGACAATCGGACTGCCATGATATTGAGTTTGCCAGGTCACGTGGACGGACAGCGGTATGGCACCTGCTGCTGAATCCGTAAAAATCTGCGGATAATGGGAAAGGAGGGATTTTTTCACCACGGAGAGCATTTTCTCTTGGTCTTGCTTGCTTCCTTGAGCCACCGACAGACTTGCCAGACGGTATCTTTCCGAAAGTCCCGCATCTGGCTGAACCAGTTCAGGACGGACGGTGGAGATGTGTCTTGTACAGGCGTAGCATCCCGACAAAACAGGCAAGAAAGCCACGGCTACGATGCAAGCTAGCAATTTCAAAGCACGCATGTTCTAAACTCCTTAATTCACCCCTTGCCCATGCGGAAGAATCTGCCGTCAAGAGGTGAAACGACAAACTCACTGGCAGTCTACAGCAGTTGAAAGTCGACAAACATGGCCTTTTCCGGAAAGACACCAGAGAACGTGAATTTCAAGCAGTTCGGTTCCTACCGAAACCAGGCACAAAAAAGAGCGCCTCATTCCGTGAACTGCCGAGGTCTAGGACAACCTATATGAAAGCACGAAAAGAGGACGCTCAAGGCATGAGCGTGCCTTACCGTGTGCTTTCATATCACTGGCAAAGGTCCTAATTTCGGCAGTTCACAAAGCACAATTCCAACGGCTGGCGCCGCTGGCTATGTCAAAAGAGAGAAGACGCTATTTCTGGCTGGTGTGGTGACTCCTGGTTGATGGTTGCAAATGCTTTGGCGGGATGCCAAACAAAAGATACTTTAACTCTTGAAATCAAAATTGCCAATGACCTTTTTCGAAAAAAGGGCGAGCGAATCATTGTTATGGAACTCGGCCCGCTGCCTTTGCTCTTTGACGACGGGCATGCAATTCTGCCCCGATTCGGACATTCTCCTCTGTTATGATTCCAGCATCTTCCATCACCTTGAGGCGGCTGGCAATGCCGTATAGACATGCCCGCCAAGATACCGCATTCGCTCTTTGGGAAAATTCCAGGTTCTCCACAAAAGGCGATAGTATACCAGTATATTCATGTACAACTATCATTTTGTCACCTAGGGTATCGCCAAATTCTCTGCGTTCTGGAGTGCCACGGTAAAAGAGCCATGCCCACGGGAGCAACGACCAGGCCCCAGAATCCATGGAGCAGAAATAAACTCTTCTCTTCGTCTTCTCATCAGGACTGCCGGCCAGCCAAAAATCATAACTTCCCTCGGCTACGCTTGAATGGAAAAAAGGAAGTATAGAAAGAGAACAATAACTGATGATCTCATACGGAAGCCACCCAATACCGATAACACTATTCCTGTTTTGGGCATCGTTTTCATCCTCTATGCATTCAACAACAATCGGAATCCCGTCATCGGCAAAAACATTGGACATGAGTCCTTTTGCATTTAGCTGAAAAAAAAGAATGTTCTTTAAAAACCTTGTAATGCGCATTTGCAAAGTCGGCGCCATAGTTCTTAACTGCTTCCTTATAAATCGCAGTAGGCTCTCCTCGTAGCCACCCATTATAATCAGATTTATATATACAATAATAGCGGTATTTCGTTGTGATGGTCTCCCCCTGGTCTGGAACATTCACTAACGCAACACCGCGAAGCGCCTGAAAACAGCCACACAACGGCAACCACAGGATGGCCAGCATGGTTAAAAATCCCTTTTTGGCATTCACAGGAAACTCCTTATTCTTCATTCCGTTTCAAACTCGATTTCAAGGATGTCGCCATTCCATTTTTCTCCCAGCGAGCGGTACTGGCCCTCCGGCGGCCTCTCGCCGGTCGTCAGCAGGATGTTCTTGTCGCGCACGAGCGTCTCGATGTTCCGCTGGATGTAAACGCGAGCCTCCTCCACCTGCCCGGGATTGAAGCGCACCGCGAGCTTTCCGCGGCGGGTGGCCGCATCGTATTCAAGCCGCTCGACGGCAA
>JAFRLP010000127.1 GCA_017431185.1 Victivallales bacterium
CCTCAGGCCTTCGAGGAGTTCCTTCTGACGGCCAGGCAATCCAACCAGCCAGTGGTCGCCAGCATCCTGAAGGAGTACCTGGCGGCGCTCCCGCCCATGCCGAATGCTTTCCAGCCGTCCAGAAGCCAGCCGCCCTGCCCTGGCGTCACCGATGTTCTGATTTTTCTTCAACCCTACCTAGTCCAACCAAACAAACCATGATGAACAAGATTCTCCAAAGCACAGCCATCCTTGCCGTCTCCAGTTTAGCCGTGTTTGCCCAAGAGGCGCCCAAAGGGCAGCCAATGGTTCTGCCCATTTCCCAAAGCGCCAAAGTCGATTACAACACCCGGGCGGACGAACTGCTCAAGAATCTTCCCGAGACCATCGTCACCTGGGGCAAGGACAACAAAATCACCAGCGCACAGGTGAAGGGACTGCTGAAGCCAGGTCTGGTCAACGCCATGGAAAACGGCATGGAGGTCAAGCCCGAGCAGTTGGAAATGGTCTGCTTCCAAGCCGCCAATTCCCTGCTCATGCAGGCGCTGTTTTCCCAGGAGGCCCTGAGCAAAGGCTTCAAGCCCAGCATCGAGAAGGCACGGGAACAACTTGAGAAGTTCCGCAAGGAACGCGGCGAAGAGGAGTTCGCCAAGCAATTGGCTGCCTCGGGCCGCTCGAAGGAGGACGTCATCGCGGAACTGGCCAACACCATGGCCATCTCCGCCATGATTGACTCGCTGAACGAAGTCACCGAGCAGGAAGCCAAGAAATTCTTCGATGAAAACCCGCAGATGTTCACCCAATACCGGGCCTCCCACATCCTGGCCAAATTCCCCGATGCGGAGAACGACAAGGCGCCCTCGCCGATTGACAAGGCCAAGACCATGGAGCGGCTGAAGACCGCCCAGAAAGAGTTGGCGGAGGGCAAGGAATTCGCAGCAGTCGCGAAGACCCACAGCGACTGCCCCAGCAAGGAGAATGGCGGAGACCTGGGCGAATTCGGCCCTGGCATGATGGTGCCGCCCTTCGAGGAGGCCCTCCTCAAACTCAAGCCAGGCGAGGTCAGCGAACCCGTGGAGACGCAATTCGGCTACCATCTCATCAAGGCGGGCGAACACTCAAAAGCCAATTTTGACAAGGTGAAGGACGACCTCATGGGACAACTCAAGAACCAGAAGAACCAGAAGACCTTCGCCGAACTGAGCCAAAGGCTCCTGAAGGACGCCCAGGTCAAGTGGAACATCAAGGCGCCGAAGATGCAATGAGACTGAATATCCTCCATTCGATCAGCCACGAACCCGCGTTCAATGCGGCGGTCGAGGAGTACCTCTTCCGCAACCGCGATACGGAGCAGGCATACCTGATGCTCTACACCAACGCGCCGTCGGTGCATATCGGGCGGAACCAGAACCCATGGCAGGAGTGCAACCTTGGCTGGTGTGACGAACATCAGGTTGGAATGCTGCGGCGCATCTCCGGCGGTGGAACGGTCTTCCATGACCCGGGTTGCCTCAACTACGCCTTCATTCTGCCAAGGGAGGAGTACCAGCCGGACAAGTACGTCGGGCTGGTGCGGCAGGCCCTTCGGCGGAACGGCGCGCCCGCGGAAATCCAGGGCCAGCACTCGCTGTGGGTTGGGCAGGCCAAAGTCTCCGGCACCGCCTGCGCCCTCGCCGGAAAGAACTGCCTCATCCATGGCTGCATCCTGGTGGAGACGGATTTGGGCGCGTTGTCGGCGGCGCTTCGCCCAGTGCCAGGGGTGGCGTTCACGGGAGGAGTCGCCTCCGTCCGTGCCCCCGTCGCCAATGTGATGGACATCGCGCCCAATTGCCGCCTGTCCGTCCTGGAGCGCGCCATCCGAATGGAGGCAATCGACCACTTTCTGCAAAACCATGCCGATGGCGAGGTTGGCGACACAGCCAGCTCTGAAAGCGACTTGACGCCAAAAATCCGTGACATTCTTGATGAAAGGCAGTCATCCGACTGGCTGTGGGGGCACACCCCCGAATTCACGGCGGAGGACGCCAGGGGAGCCACCACGCTTCGCTATGTTGTCCGGCATGGGCTCATAACGGAACCGCCAGAACTGGCGGGAAAACCATTTTCTCTTTAATTTTGCAGCACGTTTTTTCGTCCTCAAAACCACCACCAACCAACCCACCATCATGAAATACTGCGTCAGTTCCTACAGTTACTCCAAAGCGGTAAGGGCCGGGGCCATGACCGAGTTCGACATCATCTCCAAAGCCAAGGAGATGGGCTTCGACGCCCTGGAATTCTCGGGGCTGTCCGTACCTGAAGGGAAAGACATTCTGGACGTGGCGAAGGCCTACCGCGAGGAGGCGGCCCGCGTCGGCATCGAGATTGTCAACTTCTGCACCAGCGCCGACATGCTGGCAGGCAGTGACGGCGACCTGGGCGCCGAGGTCGCCCGAGTCCAGAAGATGGTCGATGTGGCCGCCGCCCTCGGCTGCAAAACCATGCGCCAGGACCCAGGCTGGGGCAATTTCCCGACGGACTGGACGGCTCCGCAGACCTTTGACGCCGCCCTCCCACGCATCGCCCAGGGACTTCGGGAAATCACGGAATACGCCCAGACCAAGGGCGTCAAAACCATGATTGAAAACCATGGCTACTTCGTGCAGGAGAGCCTGCGGGTCGAAAAACTGCTCAATGCCGTGAACCACCCCAACTTCGGGCTGCTCATCGACGTCGGCAATTTCATCTGCGCCGACGACGACCCAGGCATCGCGGTGGGCCGTCTCGCCCCCTTCGCGCTTCACGTCCACATCAAGGATTTCCATCTCAAGCCAGGCACCCTTCCCTGGCCTGGCCAAGGCTGGAACCAGAGCCGCGGCGGGAACTGGTGGCGCGGGGCCATCATCGGACACGGCAGCGTTCCCGTGCATCAATGCATCCGCACCCTGCTCAAATATGGCTATGACGGAGCATTGTCCGTGGAGTTCGAGGGAATGGAGGACCCGTTGCTGGGCATTGCCATCGGCCTCGCCAACATCCGTCGCTTTGTCCAATTAGCCCAAACCACCGACCAAGCCTGACAAACCACCATGAGAAACGGCGGCTCTCCCCCAATGCACACCACCATTCTGGCATTCCTGGCCATCGCTGCCGTGGCAGTGGCGATTGCGCTGGCGTTGCTTGTTCCGCGCAATGCCGAAAAACGCCGCCCGCGCAGCATGAAATTCCTGCAGCATATGGCGGGAGAGCTTCAGGCCATCTCCGCCAGACAGCGTTTGCTGGCCAGAAAGGATGCATCCAGGGAGTCCCGCCGCGCCGCCTGGCTGATGGCCAAGGCGGACTACGCGGTTTACCGTTTCAACAGCCGTAAAAAGGGGGAAAAGGTTCCTGCGGTGGCTGACCGTCTTCTGGTGGAGGATACCTTGGAGATGCTCCTCCTCGCCTGCCATCAGAATCAGGCGGGATGCGCGGAACTCACCGAGGAGAAAGGCAGCCGTCTACGCGCCTACCGTTCCCCCA
>JAFRLP010000128.1 GCA_017431185.1 Victivallales bacterium
AAACAGGGACATCCCCCGTGTTGGCCAACGAAATGCTCCCCTTGGGCGACACGTAGTTCTTGAACAGAGATTTCTGGAACTGCTCACTGCCATTGTCCTGGGCACAGGTGAGTGTGCCAGCCACCTTCAGCGCATCTCCGCCATTCCCCGCATAGAGACGGGCGGCGAATGACGCCAGTCCCATCGTCGCCCAGGCATTGTCGCGGGTGGAACCCCAGGCGTTCTTGCCGTTGTCCAGAAGAATCGTCTGCAAATCCGCCGCCATCTCCAGAGCCTCGGGGGCATCGGGAAGCAGGCCCATCAGCAGATGCAGCATCATGCCTGTCCGCGTGGCGGTGGAGTCGAAGAACCACATGTCGGGAACGACTCGCCATGCCTTCTGCGCAAGAGCCTGTTTCAGTATGGGCGTTCCTTCCGCAGCGTAACCAGCCTGAATCATCGTCGCACCTGCAAAGAAACGGGCAAAAGCAGTTGCCGACTCCTTGCCGGCGACAACTCTGGACAATGACACGGCATCCTTTTGTCCAGCCAGCGAAAGCACATAATAGGCATACGCCTTCAAGTCGTCTGACTTGCGGTCCATGCACTCAAAAAGCGCTTTCGTCAACAGTCTCACGCTCTCTTTCTCCTGCACGCCTTTCGAGGCCAGAAGGAAATGAATGGCGTATGGGGTCACCTCATTCCAGAAGAAGTTACTGTCGGGCCAGGAGAGGAAACGTGTTCCTCTCTGCATGGTCAGGACCCGTTGAATGGCCTGATTGAGTTTGGACTGGGCCAGAAGCCGTCCCTGCTCCACCGTCATTGGCAGTGCGCCGATGGCGCAAAGGGAGGTCACCTCCAGGAAGGGGAATGCCGTGGAAACGGTCTGCTCCAGGCAACCATACGGATATTTCATCAGCCAATCCAAGGAGTCCTTGAGGGGGGCGATGAACGGCGCATTGGCGCGCACCTCAACCCGGCGGACATCCTGCCATTCCGTCGCCTCAAAGACCTTCGCCGTTTCTCCAGGCTTGACGAGCAGATAGCGATTTCCGGTCTGAATCGAGGTCGCGGACCGGATGGTTATGGGGGATTTCCCCGAAATCATGCGTCCCCCAAGACGCAAAGTATGGAACACCTCACCGCTGACTGGCGTCGGGGAGGCGACAGTCACTGGCACGGAGACCAGACGGCTCTCCCCCTTCGGCACGTTGATTTGGTAATGCAGCTTGTTGGCCTTGAGGAAGGCGGGCAGCGCCACATCCAGCGAGGCGGAAGTGGTGTCCAGTTCGTGGTTGAAGATCCGGAACAGAGCGTGGAATTCGTCCCCATCCGCTGCGGCAACGGGGACGGAGGCCAGCACGCTGGCCTGTTCGCGCAGGATGATGGGACGTTCGGAGGAGCCGGTGGCCATTTCCCCTGCCGCCACCGCCATCAGCCGCAATGCGCCAGTGTGGTTCGGCAACGTCATCTCCACTGTGGTTTCCCCCGATGCGGGCACCCGAATGGGCGGGAGCACCACCACGGCGTTTTCGGCCTGGCGAATCTGCGCGATGCGGTCACCTACCGAGGCGCCGCCGCCCGTCTGATTCGAACGCCGAATGGCCAATCCGGGATAGATGCTGCTGTAGATGTCGTATGTCTCAAAGCCACAGACATGCCGGCCATGGAAGAACGCGAAAATGTCAGGAGTGGAATAATCGGTGAGAGCAAGTATTCCCTCATCCACCGCAAAAAGCCGCACTGTCGCCGACGTCGGCTGGCCATTGCTTTTGGCCGTGAGTCTGACTTTTATCTTTCGGGTCGGTTCCGCCTTTTCGGGAGCATCCAGCGCCAGGTCAAGCCGATGCGATGCCTGATCCAGCGGAATGCGCAGCAAAGCATAGGCGCGCGCCCAGTCGCCGCTGTCCAGTTTCGTCACCACCGTGAGCTCCACAAAATGGTCGGCGGTCAGGATACTGGCGGGAATGGGAATCTCAAAGGTGTTTTCCCCAGGCATGACCTCCAGGGCTTTCGCCAGATTCAGCTGGCGTTCTCCGGCTGCCGCGAAACCGAATCCGGCGCCATTCGCGGTGAATGTCACTTTCGCCGTGTCGCCAGGGCGATAG
Source organism: Victivallales bacterium (assembly GCA_017431185.1). The sequence continues at coordinate 2,088 of JAFRLP010000128.1, forward strand.
GACGGACGGTCAGTTTTCGCCGTCAGCAGATTGGGGTTGGCGGAGCGGACGGTGCCCGCGTCTCCCCACCAATGATGGAATTCGACCTCCGTCATACCCAGGACACTCTTGTCCTGCCCTTGGATTGTCATCGTCAGCTGGTAACTGCCGCATTCCTTGACTGGAACGGTGAATGTGCCGGAGGTTTTCTCTCCGATGACGACGCCCGGCAGTTCCTGTTCCTCCGCGCACACCTGAACCCACTCGCGGTTGGCGTGCCCATTGCGGGAAGAGGTGCAATACACCCATTTGTAACGCGCCAGTTTGCCCACCAGCGCCGTTCCTTTCGGGAAACTGGCCTCCTGATTCTCCCAGGTCAGGCAACGCCAATCAAAGTTCACCGTTTGTTCCTGGCTGCCGGCCTTTCGCAATCCCAGATAAGCTGGCCTTGGGTCATAGTGAACCGAGGCACGCCCTGTGACCGCCCTGGCGCCAGGCTCCTGGACAGTGGCCTCCGCCGTCAGCAAAGAGGGCAATGTGCTGTTCAGGCGGTTGGCGTCAAGCGCAAACACCAGTTCCTCACAGGGAAGTTTCTTTTTTGCAACACTTCCGAGAAGCACAGACTGTTCACGTGCCAGAGGGCCGACTTTCCACTCCTTCCAATGTGGCGGAAACGGCGCGGTTGTGGCATACAGGCTTGCACTCACGGTTCCGTTGTCCGCCAAAGTGCCAAAGTAGTACCTGGCTTCCAGATCGAATCCGAGTTTCTCGCCGGAAAGCACCTTTTCCTGCTGGGGCCTCAAAGTGACCTTGATGCGGTCAGGCGTGAAAACGCCGACCTGGAAGAAGACGTAGCCCCATTCATCCTTGCCGACCGCGCAAACGGCCTGATAGACGCCGCTTCTGGCGGAGATGGGCAACTGCACAGCCGCCTGGGCATAGCCGTCCGCATCAGGAGTCAGCGTACTCTTATGCAACTTGTGCCCTTCGCCGTCCGTCACGGTCAGCTGGAATGGTGTGCTGACCGCACGATAGCCTTTTTCAGTGGGCTTTCGCACAAAGGCGGTGAGCTGGACGGTTTCGCCAGGGCGATAGACGCCGCGTTCCGGGAAGACAAAGGCCTGTGGCCCATCGCGGAACAAACGTCCAGAGTTATTGAACGCCACTTTGGAGAGCTCGTTTTTCCAGGAGAATTCCTGGCGTGTGACATCATCCCCGCATTGTGCCACCAGAATGGCGGGCGGGTCGCCGGCGGAGTTGTAGTTTTCCTCAAAATTGACCAGGGCGACGCCCGCCGCATCGGTCTGTCCCTGGGCAACCAGCTGGCGCTTTCGTGAAGTGAGCCGGAAGGACGCATTGGCGACGGGTTTTCCAGTCGTAAGGCTATGGATGGAAACCGCGGCCTTTCTTCCTTGGGTGTCCACGGTGGCAGTGACGCCCAGGTCTGTCAGAATGACCTCCCTGTAATTGTCGTCGGACATCCAATTCCAGTCATCGAAATAGGGGTCGCCATACTGTTCCTCCCCCTGAAGCAGAACATATAGGCCAGGCTGGAGATTGACGGCCAGGTCCGCCAATTCCAAGGACATCTCCTGGCAAAGATTCGGCGGGACGTTGGTTTTGATGGTTTTGCTGGCCACCAAACGGGACAGGCGGAATCTGCGATGGTCAGCAATGTCCAGGTTCTGGTTATCCATCCTCCACAGGTTCACAGTCACTTCCTTCATGTTGTAAACCTTGACCTTCATGGGCCAGGAGAGAATCTTCCCGCCCTTGGGCAACGGATAATATGGTCCCGCCTCCGTGAATCTAAGGAATGGACTGGGAAGCGTTCCCTTTACCATCACAGAAAATGGGGTCTTGGTGAATTGGCGGTTGCCGTCGTCGCTGTTGGTTCTGAGGCCACTTGGCAATTGGATGGCATACAGAATATCAGGATCGAACCCCCCATGCAGGATCAGTTGGGCCTGCGGTTCCTCGCTTCTCCAACTCATGTACTCCTTCAGTTCCAGTTTTCCCAGCGCTTTTGGGGCTGGTTGGATTTTGATATCGGAAAGGGCGATCTTCTGGTCTGGCGACAGATGAAGGAAAGAGACCTTCATGGTGCCAAGGCAGAATCTCCCATCATCGGCAAACGAGCCAGTCAGCGAACTGCCAATCACCTCAATAGCTGGCTCGCCCATATTTTCTTCCGTCTTAGTGCCAAGAACAGGGACGGACGGCAGTTCAGGGATGTTCTGCCCCACTTGCTTGTCCAGAACGCCCGCCCTGTCCCTCCAGAACTGCCAGGCATTCAGCCCCAAAGACACACACAACGCAACAATCAGGACAACATAAATCCAGTTTCTCTTCGACATTGGCTCCTCCTCTTGGGATGGAATGGTTGATTGCGACAGAACCGCCTGTCAACCATTTCAACGATTCATCCCGCCGCCATATTGGAGACTGTTAACAACAATCATGGAAAATATTCCAATCGGACAGAAGGGAAAAAAATCTCTTCGGGACTTGCGAATCGCGAAATAATGATTATGTTTTAGTGCGTCTTCCGATTGCCGAATCGAAATCTCACCCGTCTGTGAACAAGGAGCAGTTATGGTCAATTTGATTGAAAAGTCGTTTCTGTTGGGTCTCGGAGCCCTCGCGGTAACCAAAAACACCGTGGAAAAGTTTGTCAATGACGCCATCAGCCAGGACAAGATGACCGTTGGCGAAGGCAGCGCTTTCCTCAAGACCTTCGAGGAGGAGGGCGCCAAGGCCAAGGCCAACCTTGAGTCCGCGGTCATCGAAGTGCTCAAGACCAAAGGCCAGAGCCTTTTCCCCAACTACAAGGCCGTCAAGGAACTTCAGGACAAAGTTGCCGAACTGGAAGCCAAAGTCGCCGTCCTGGAAGGCTCCGGCAAGAAAGAGTAGTCCCCAGCCTCGCCTTTCCTCTGACATTCGGACGCGCCATTGCACCCGCACGGCGCGTCTTGTTGTTTCCCAGCACAAGCCAATGCGTGACTATTCCCCAGAAAAAGAACAGGCGTTCTTTGCCCTGTTCCGCGATTATTTCGACTCCGAAAAGGATGCAGGCAAACAGCATGACCCAGGCAACTATACCCTGGACAGAATGGCTCCCCTGGCCGAGTTGGGCGGTCATCCTGAAAAGTCCCTGAAGGTCATCCACATCGCGGGAACCAAAGGCAAGGGCACCACCAGCGCCTTCACGGCGAGCCTGCTGGCGTCCGCCGGCAGGCAAGTCGGACTGTTTACCAGCCCTCATCTCTGCACGGTGCGCGAGCGTTTCCAGGAAAACGGCCACCTGGTCTCATACGAAAGGCTTATGTCCGTCTCCCAGCCCTACCTGGCCAAAGTCAAGGCGGCCGGCCTTCATCCCAGCCTCTTTGAAATCTTCACCATCATTGCCCTGCGTCTGTTTGAGGAGGACGGCATGGAGTACGCCGTGCTGGAAACGGGCATTGGCGGACGGGTGGACTCCACCAATTACATTTCCCATCCGCTGGTGACCGCCATCACTCCCGTCAGTTTTGACCATCTGGCATTGCTGGGGCACACCATTGAGGCCATCGCCACGGAGAAGGCGGGCATCATCAAGCCAGGGGTTCCGCTGGTTCTGGCGCACCAGCCTTTCGCGGCGGGCGAGGCGACCATCCGTGCCAGGGCGGCCCAGGTCGGCGCCACCGTCCTGCCTCCCTGCCCAGACGACTGCTGTCAAGGCTTTGTGCCCGACGCCTTGCCCCGTTTTCTGCGCGACAATTTCACGGTGGCGCGCGCCATTGTCCAGGCCCTGGGGATTGCTCCGCGGCCGGAGCGCTTCCGGCTGCCGGAACTGCGGGCGCGCTTCGAGAGAATCCACACCAACCCGACAGTGCTTCTGGACGGGGCGCACAATGCCGACTCCATGCAGAAACTGGTCAGCGCCCTCCGCGAACGCTATCCCGACGAGCGTTGGAATGTCGTTCTTGGCTGCGTCAGGGGCAAGGATGTCAGCGGCATGGTCAAGGCGTTGACGGACCTTCCCAATGCGCAGTTCATCCTGACCAATCCCCATACGGGCAAAGGCTCGGCGCTGGAGGAACTCAGGCTGGAGACGGCAAGGCAAGGGCTCCAGGTCATAGCGGACATCCCTGACCTTCAACGGCGAGAGCAGTTGCCTCAGGAACGCAGTCTGCTGTTCACGGGCTCCTTCTTCACCGCCTCCATCGGCGAATCCCTCTTCGGGTAGCGGCGGCGTCCCCGCCGTCGAAAATCGCAAGCGGCGGCGTCCCGCCGCCGAAAATCGCAAAGCAACCACGCCTGAAGATTTGCAAAACGGCACTTTGGTAGTACATTGAAATCGTGTTCGAGCAACATGGTTCGCAAATGGCAGAGCAAATCATTCTCATTCGTCATGGGGAACTTCCCGAAGCCTATCAGGGGAGGTTTGTCGGTCATACCGATGCGCCGTTGTCAGAGACTGGACTGGCGCAGTGCCGGAAGGCGCTGGCTGGACTGACCTGTGATGTGCTGTTCTCCAGCCCGCTGCTGCGGGCCAGGCAGACTGCCGCCTGCATCCGTCAGGACTTCCTCCTGGAACCCCGTCTGGCGGAGATGGATTTCGGTCAATGGGATAACCTGACGTTTCGGGAAATAGAACAGTTGGCTGCGCCCGCGCAACTCTCCACCTGGTTTCAGGACACGGAACGGATGTCCTTCCCCGGCGGGGAAAGTTTCCGGGATTTTCGGCAGCGGGTGGACTCCGCGTTCGCCTTTCTGGCGGCTCGTCAGGAGAACTGCGTGGGCGCCGTGACGCATGGCGGTGTGCTGATGCACCTGCTGGCGAAATTGCGTGGCATGCCCTCCACGCGGATGTTCGAATGTCTGCCTCCGAGGGGAAGCGTGGTGAGGTTGAGGAGTCTGAACGGTGTCTGGCGTGAGGAATAGATTGGTTCTGGTCACGGGCGGGGCGCGCTCCGGCAAAAGCGAGTTTGCCGAGCGTCTGGTCTGCTCCGCCAGCGAAAAACGGTGTTACATCGCCACCGCTCCAGTGCTGGACGGGGAGATGGCGGACCGTGTGCGCAGGCACCAGGAACGACGTGCTGGCCAGGGGTGGATGAATCTGGAGGAGCAGTTGGATTTGCCCCGGGCGATGCGCCAGGCCGCCGAAGATGGCGCGGAGGCCATTCTGGTTGACTGCCTGACCCTTTGGATTAACAACCTGATGTACCGCAATCCCGATTTTGGCGAGACGGAGATGCGGGACGAAACAGAACGTCTGCTGGCCACGGCGTCTGTGATTCCCGCCACTGTGGCCATGGTCATCAGCGAGGTCGGCTTGGGGCTCGTGCCTGAAAGCCATCTGGGGCGAGTCTTCCGCGATTGCTCCGGACGATGCGCCCAGATGGTCGCGACAGTCGCCGCCGAGGTCCATTTGGTCGTCGCGGGGATTCCCTGGAGGCTCAAATGAGCCTGCTGGAGTGTACATTGCGGCGGATTGAGCCGGGTGACCGAGGCTGCCGTGAGGCTGCGATTCGTCGCATCCATCAGATGACCATGCCACGCTGGGCATTGGGGCGGGTGCTGGATTTGGCGGTCGATTTAGCTGGCATGACCCGTAGTTTGGACATTCCCGTGGCTCGCAAGGAAATCGTGCTGATGGCGGGCGACCACGGCGTTGTCGCGGAGGGCGTTTGCCCGCAGCCTTCTGAGGTGACCGCCCAGATGGTGCGCAATTTTTGCCGGGGCGGCGGTGGCGTGAATGTCCTGGCCCAGGTGGCGCGCGCCCACGTCACGCTGGTGGACATGGGAGTGGCCGCCGATTTGACGGGACTGCCTTTGCTCCATCGCAAAATCGCCTGGGGGACGCGGAACATGCTCCATGCCCCCGCCATGACCCGTCAGCAGGCCGTGACTGCCGTGGAGACGGGAATTGCCCTGGCGGAGGCTTTGGTGGCGGACGGCGCGCAGGTCATTGCGCCTGGCGAAATGGGCATCGGCAACTCCACGCCCGCCACGGCGATTCTCGCTGTCCTGGCTCATGCGGATGACCCCGCCCCCTTCACTGGGCAGGGAGCGGGGTTGCCGGCGGAACGGCTTGCGCACAAGGCCGAGGTCATCCGCCAGGCCATCGCGCTTCATCGCCCTGACCCGGAGGATGCCCTGGACGTGCTGGCGAAGGTCGGCGGCTTTGAAATCGGCGGCATCGCAGGGCTTGTGCTGGGGGCTGCGGCCCGCCGCTGTCCGGTTCTGCTGGATGGCTTCATCTCCACCGCCGGCGCGTTGCTGGCCACCACCATCTGCCCGACGGCTGGCGAGTACCTCATTCTTGCCCATGGCAGTGCCGAACCGGGGCATGTCGCCATGGCGCGAATGCTGGGAAAACGCCCGCTTCTGGATTTGGGGCTGAGGCTGGGGGAGGGCACTGGCGCCGCTTTGGCGATGCCTCTGCTGGACTCGGCCTCCGCCCTGATGAACCAGATGACCACCTTTACGGATGCCCAGGTCACCGAACAGGGACTGGGATAGAACCCTTTCACCAATCCTTTTGCTCACTGTTCAGCCCACCCGCCGCCGGATTTGCCACTTGAACTTGACATGCCAGGCGTGAGACCCCAACCTGCCCGCGAGGCCTTTAGGCCTCGCGGGCAGAAGTAGCCTGGTTGTCAGAATACTCCCTCTTTTTTCCTGCCTTGAGAACTCTGCTTGCAGCCATATCCATGCTTTCTGTTCTTCCGTTGGGCCGGTTTTGCCCGACGGAACAGGAACTGAAGCGTTCCATGAACCTCTTCCCGCTGGTCGGTGTACTCTTCGCCCTGATAGCCTGGGGCGTTATCCGGGGAATGCAGAGCCTCTCTCTGCCACCGGAAATCCAGGCAATGGTTTTGGCCTTGCTGCCGGAGGCCCTCGCCAAAGGATTCCATCTGGATGGCTTGGCGGATACGGCGGACGCCTTCCTGTCAGGACGTGATTCCGCCCGCAAACTGGAAATCATGCGAGACAGCCGTATCGGCACGATGGGCGTACTGGCCATCTTTGCAGTCCTGGGACTCAAATGCGCCTTGCTCCAGCCGTTGGCGCGCGCGGGAGGCCCCGCCCTGCCGCTTGGCTACGCACTGATGCTGCTGGCTGGACGCACTGGCATTCTGGTTCACATTGCCACCAGCCGCTACGCCCGTCCCGAGGGACTGGGCAAAATTTGGTTTGCGTCACGTCCCTGGGCGGGGATATTCCTGGGGATTCTGCTTCTGGCCGTCTGCGGGGGATTGCGGTTTTCGCTGTCCCGCAGCGCCGTCCTGCTGCTTCTGACGGTCGTGTTTCCCTGCCTGTGGAGCATGGTTTGCCGAATGCATATTGGAGGAGCCACAGGAGACACCATCGGCTGCTGCGAGGAACTCGGCGAACTGCTTGCGCTGGCTGCCCTGCTCAGAATCTGATTGGCTGCCAAACACCGCCAGGTACTCCTGGTTGCCGTTGGGGCCAAGGATGGGGGAGGGGAGGGCGCCCAGAGGACGCCAGCCCAGTTCCTCCCCGCAGGCCACCACCTTCGCCACACAGCGTTCACGCACACCCGGGTCACGGACCACTCCGCCAGAGCCGATGTCCGACCTGCCGGCCTCGAACTGGGGCTTGACCAGAATGATGGCGGTGAAATTCTCCGCCAGCAGAGGTGCGCAGGCTGGCAGTACCTTGGTCACCGAAATGAAGGAGAGGTCGCCCGTCAGCACACCTATCGGTTCAGGTATCAGGCTGCGGTTCAGATTTCGCGCATTGGTCTGCTCCAGCGACACGACCCTGGGGTCGGCGCGCAGTTTGGGGTGGAGTTGGCCGGTGCCCACATCGACGGCATAGACACGCGCCGCGCCGTAGGAAAGCAGCACGTCGGTGAAGCCGCCGGTGGAGGCTCCCAGGTCCAGGCAGACACGCCCCTTGACGGGCGGGTGGAAGGCGTCCAGCGCGGCGAGCAGCTTCTCCGCGCCGCGGCTGACGTAGCGCGGCCCGTCCGCCAATTGGAGCGCCTGGGACTCCTCCAGCATCTGGCTGGGTTTGCGGACAGGGGAGCCGTCCGCCAGCAGGGCCTTGCCGGACTCGATGGCGAGCCTGGCGGCGGAACGGCTGGGGCAGAGGCCTTGCCTGGCCAGCAACTCGTCAGCACGGACTTTCATTCTTGCCCAAGACCTTGAATTTGTAGTAAGTGAAGAACTCGAAGTTGAAGCGCTTGCCAGGTTTGGCGATGGAGTCGGGGAAGTTGGGGTGGTTGGGCGCGTCGGGGCAATGCTGGCTTTCCAGGCAGATGGCGCAGTGCGGAGCGCAGGGGCGTCCATCCTTGCCGATGGGGGGATTTTTCCCGAAGCCGTTGGCTGTGTAGATGCCCAGGGCGGGCGCGGTGCCATGGACTTTCATGCAGATTCCCGTGTCAGGGGAGAAGATTTCGAGAGTCCTGAAATTGGGGGTGTACTCGTGATTGACCAGGATGTGGTCGTACCCGTTGAAGCGCGCCAGTTCTGGATCCTGCGGAGTCTCCAGCAGTTTGGAGAGGGGGCGGGGACGGCGGAAATCGAGGACACCGCCGTCAACGGGCAGGATTCTCCCCGTCGGAATGCAGTGGTTGTCCGACTCCAGGTAGTAGTCGAATTCGCTGGTGACGATGTGGTTGCCGATGGGGTCCGCGTCATGTCCATTCAGATTGAAGTAGGTGTGGTTGGTGAAACTCACGGGGCAGGGTTTGCTGACCGTGCCAAAGTAGCCGACGAGCAGCGTGTCGTCCTCCTCTATGGAGAAGGAGGCGCACACCTCCAGCGATCCGGGGAAGCCCTGGTCTCCGTCCGGACTTTCCAGTTCCAGAAGGATGTTGTCCTGCTTGAGCCAGCTGACCCGGAACGGGCGTGTGTCGTAGCAATCGGGCCCGCTGTGGAGGCAGGCTCCGTAGGTGGTGTTGACGGGGAGGTCGTGGCGTTTGCCGTCCAGGCAGAAACTGCCGTTGGCGATGCGGTTGGCGTAGCGCCCGACCGTTGAGCCGAAGTGATGCCGATTGGTCAGATACTCCTCTTCGTCACGGTAGCCGACCACGATGTCGCGGTCAACGCCATGGCGGTCGGGGATGTGGATTTCGCGGATGACCGCCCCAAGGTCTGATACCACGACCCGGATTCCATGACGATTCTCCAATGTGTGCAGTGCCATTCATTCACTCCTTTTTCTGTGGTTGTCTTATGCTTGACTCGCCTATTATTTTATCACCAAAAATCGGTTTTGCAAGCCATTATCCCGCCAATTTCTTTCATGGTAATGATTTTTTTTCTCTGACACCTATTGACATTTGTTTAAATGCAGTCTATATTAAGCCTTTGATGAATTTGTAAAGTTTATATGGAGAAAATAGGACAAGAGAACAAATGCAAGCACAAATTTACAGCGCCGCCATTCTGGGAGTGGAGGCCAAGACCGTGGAAATCGAGGTGACCGCCACCGCCGAGCGCGATGCGGACAAGGCCCCCGTCTGGATTCTGGTCGGTCTGCCGGACGCGGCCATCCGCGAGAGCAAGGAACGGGTCTGGAATGCGCTCCACTCCAGCAAACTCTTCCTGACCCTCACCCGCACCATCATCAATCTCGCCCCTGCGGATTTGCGGAAGAGCGGCACGTCGTTTGACCTGCCGATTGCCCTCGGAGTCATCGCCGCCAACAATCTGCTGGACTCCGACCGTCTCAAGGGGGTCATGGCGATTGGGGAATTGGCTTTGAACGGGACGGTGCGCCCCGTGCGCGGCGCACTGCCCGTGGCGATGCACGCGCGCCGGATGGGGATGAAATGCCTCCTGGTCCCGGCTGAGAACGCCACCGAGGCCGCCGCCGCCACGGGGCTGACGGTCATCGGTGTCCGCTCTCTGGCGCAGGCCCTGCGTTTCCTGCAAGGCACGGAGACGCTGGCCCCGACTGTCGTCAATGTCCAGGAGATGTTCAACCGCACCTACCTGAATGTGCCGGATTACCTGGATGTGAAGGGACAGGAGTCCGCCAAGCGAGCCATGGTCATCGCCGCGGCGGGAAACCACCATGTCCTGCTGTTCGGACAGCCTGGCACGGGCAAGAGCATGATTGCCAAGCGGCTGCCGGGAATCATGCCGCCTCTCTCTTTGGACGAAGCGCTGGAGGTGACCAAAATCCACAGCATCGCCGGTCTGCTTGACCCAAGGGACGGCCTGATTGTCCAGCGCCCTTTCCGCAGCCCCCATCACACCATCAGCGATGCGGGACTGGCCGGGGGGCAGAGCATACCCCGCCCTGGTGAAATCAGTCTGGCGCATCGGGGCGTGCTTTTCCTGGACGAGTTGCCCGAGTTCCGCCGCAATGTGCTGGAGGTGATGCGGCAGCCTCTGGAAAATGGCGAGGTGACCATCTCGCGCGCCACGGGGACTTTTGCGTTTCCCGCGCAGATCATGCTGGTGGCGGCGATGAACCCTTGTCCTTGCGGGTACTACGGTTCGCCAAACCATCCCTGCAAATGCTCCCGTTTCCAGATAGAGGCCTACCGCAGCCGGATTTCGGGGCCATTGCTGGACAGAATCGACATGCATATCGAGGTGGCCCCGCTGTCGGACGAACTGCTCACCGCCCGCCGAAACGGCGAGACCTCCGCCTCCATGCGGGCGAAGGTTCTGGCGGCAAGGCAAATACAGAATCAGCGCTACGAGGGGACTGGCATTCGGGACAACGCCTCTCTGGCCGGAAGTGCGCTGGACAGGTTCTGCCCCCTTTCGCAGGAGTGCATCAACGCCCTCAAGTTCGTCATCAGCCAACTCCAGCTTTCGGCGCGCGCCTACGACCGCATTCTGCGCGTTGCGCGCACCATCGCCGACCTGGAGGGGGGCGGGCCGATTACCCCATGGCACATCAACGAGGCAGCCAGTTACCGCATCCTCGACCGGCCAAACTGGTGAGGGTCTTTTCTGGCGGATTGCCTTCTGGCTAAATTTTGGGGGTAAAGATTTGGCTTTTAAGCCTCAGAGTAGCGGAATACAATGGGGTGCAGGGGAAGGAGTTGCTGGGCGACGCGCAGACCTTGGGGAGTTCGCATGACGGGCACGTTCTCCCATGTTCCCTCTGGCGTCAGCATTTGCAGGCTGGCTGGGAGATGCGTGCCCGCCAGCGGAATGTCTTCAAGGATGTCGTTGGAGCAGTTGCAGACGTAGAATACCTCGCCTGAGGCGGAATCTCCCTTCTGCAAAATGACTCGCTGGTCGCCGTCGTAGTAGAGCGGGAGTTCCTGGAAATCCTTGAGAATCATCCGCAACTGCAATTTGCGCGTTTCATTGAGAAGGAAGAAGGCGCTGAGGCTGAAATCGACGATGTAGGCCCCGAAGGTGACGACGGTTCCTCCAAGACGATTGCGGAAACGGAGGACGCCAGGTCCGAGGGCCTGGCGCTCCTGGGCAAGCATCCAGCCCTTGTGGTAGAAGTTGGAGAGGATTTCCGCGTCAGGATGGATGTGCTCAAACACATTGGCGAAAGGCGAGCCAGTGATGACATGGGATGCGCCGTCGGGCGTGTTGAATTCCTCGCAGGAGACCTTGTTCTCTGGCTTCGTAATGGCATCGTAGCCTACGAGCGAGGCAAATCCGCGCTTGGCGATGGCATCCCCCGCCAGACCATCCAGAATGACGTTCCCCTTGAGAATCTCCAGCAACTGTGGGTCCGAGAACAGGCTGACGGAATGTCCCGCGAGCATGGACGGCCCGCCGTCGGGATGGCTGTAGCGGAAGGGCAGTCCCATTCGCGAGAACACCGCCGCGCCCCAGTTCAGGCGCTCATCTGCCTGGGGTCTGGTTGGCATCGGAATGGGGACGCTGAAGCCCCGCCAGGTGGCGTTAAGGTCGCGGATGGCCTGATACATTCCCGCGTATGTCGCCAATGTCCTGCGGTAGGCAATGCCCGATGAAGGCTCGTAGTCGGAGAGGCGTGTGACCCACAGTTTCGCTCCGGCGTACCCTTGCAGCAGCGCCAACGTGATGTTGGCATGCATGACGGCGCTGTCGGTGGAATAGCGGTTTTGCGGGCAGGTGTCTGCCTCGGTCAGGACACTGTATGCGGCGGGCAACGCAAGTCTTTGGGTGCATGTCGCGAACAGCCAGTCGCCGAAGTCGGCGGGATTGTTGCGGAGATACCGTCCATTGTTGATTCGCACGACGATTTCCTGTCCAGGTGCGGCCAGCGTCTCGGCGATGGCGGGGGCATGGTGGAGGTCAGCAGCGCAGGCACAGAATGTGCATGGCATGGCGGGATTGTGCGCGTCAATGGCCTGACGGATGATTTTGGCGAGCACCTTGAGCGTGTCCCGCTGGAAATCGTCAAATTGCTTTTGCAGTGCGCAGTCGTTCTGAAGAGTCTCCGTAAGGGATTCCGCCGTATATTCCCTGCCCGTGAGTTGGTTGAACGCGGCGATGTGAAGAGGGCAGAAGCAGCCGTTGCGTCCTGTGAGCATTCGGAAATCATCGTCAACCATCATGAAGTCGGGCTGAAGGGAGGCGAGATGCGCAACGGTGTCGTGGAGATAGGCTTGGAACCCCTTGTCAAGAGGGCATATTGTGTATTGGTATTTCAGGTCGGCGCGGCGGAAATTCTGATATGGCGCACGGGAGTCAGGTATCCATCCATGCCCCATGGTTGCCTGAAGGAGGATGCCCGCCTTCAGGCCGTGCGCCTTGAGCGCATCGCGGTATTTCATGAATGCCTTTCCCAAAATGCGCGCCTTGTCGTAGGGGGGAGTCCCTTCGGGAACCAGAGTGAACTTGAAGGCGGTTTCGTCATAGTCTCCAGCCTGGGAGAGTTTCAGCAGGTCTTCGGCCACCTCTTCGACATGGTTGTCGAACAATGGGGCGATGTTCACAAAGTGCAGTTTCATGAATAGTTGTCTCCTGCGGGGCTGACTGATTACGGCGTTCGGGTGAAGCGGAGTCGGGCGATGCGGTGGTTCGCCATTTCCAGCACCTTGATTCGCCAGCCGCGGTAATGGAGGCTGGCGCCCGGGCGCGGGACGCGCCCGAACAGGGTCAGGGCGAGACCGGCTGCCGTTTCAAATTCGGGGTCGGGCGGGAGCGGGATGCCGATGGTCTGCTCCAGGTCGTGGATATTCGCCTTGCCGTCACATTCATAGATTCCTTCGCCCGCCTGGAGAATGGCGACTGCGTGCTGGTTGCGCAGGTCCTGTATGCCGCCGAGCAGCCTTCCCACCAGGTCTTCAGCCGTCACCAGCCCGACCATTCCGCCGTATTCGTCCACAACGATGGCCATGGGGGAGGAGGAGGTCTGAGGCAATTCGTCAAGCAGGGCCCCGAAAGTCTTGTTTTCGGGGACAAACAGCACGGAACGGTCAACCAGCGGGGCAATGGGCGTATGGCGGGTGTCGCTTCCTTCCATTCCAGGCGCGAAGATGCAGTGGCGCACGCTGATCACACCAATGATGTTGTCGATTCGCCCGTCATAGACGGGGAAGCGCGTGAAGCCCGTGTCGGCGGAGAGGCGCTCCACGTCCGCAACCGATGCAGTCAACGGCAGGGATTTGACTTCAACCAATGGGACGGCCAAATCGCCGACCATCTTGCTTTCCAGTTCCAGGGCGGAGGTCATGATTTGGCGCGCCTCGTTGCGGATGAGTCACTGCTCTGCCGCCACAGTGGCCAGAATGCGCAAGTCATCACGGGTGACGGTGGAGCGCTGCCGTCCGCCCTTGTCCATTGCCAGCAGACGGGTCAGTCTGCTCGACACTGCGGCAATCGGCAGCAAAAGGGGATGCAGTACCAGGCGGAAGAAGTTCAGCACACCCGCCATCTTCAAGGTGATGGCCTCGGAGTGGGCGCGCGCCAAAGCCTTGGGGACCAGTTCACAGCACAGCAGGCTGGCGGGCGTCACCAGCAGGGCGGTGATCATGCTCTCCCCGTCCGCCTCCATTCCGAATTTGGCAAAGATGCTTCCATACCATTCGCTGTTGAGAATGGCGATGGCGACAATGGAACTGAACAGCGTGGTGATGGTGACGGAGAGCAGGTTGGTGCCCAGCAGGACGGTGCCGAAGAAGGAGTCCGCATTGGAGAGCAGTTTTTCCGCAAGTCGCGCCTGGCGGTCTCCCTGTTCGGCCTGTTCATGCAGCCAGACGCGGTTGACGGAGGTGAAGGCGGTCTCCATGCAGGCGAACAGGCCCTGCAAGACGAGCAGTGCCAGAAGGACGACCAGGGTGACGACGACGAGCGCGCTCATGGTTCCTCCTCGCTGGGATTGGGCACGGGGGGCGGCTGCACCAGAACGCTCTTCACGAGTCGCCCGTCCATCTCCGCCACCTCCAGCCGTGTGCCATCCTCCAGAACCAGAAAGTCGCCCAGGGCGGGCATCCGCTCCAGCCGTTCCATCAGCATTCCCGCCAGGGTGTCGGCGTTGACCGAGGCGTTGGCGAAGGCGTTGCCGAAACGCTGTTCCAGAAGGCGCAGGCGGGTATGGGCGGGAAAAGTCTCGGACACGGGCGTCTTGCCAGGGGGGCGCCTCATGTTCTCCTCGCCCATTCGGCCCAGCAGTTCCATCGTCAAGTCCTTGGTGGTGACAATGCCGGCTGTTCCGCCATATTCGTCCAGCACCACGACAATGTTGCAGCCTTCGCGGCGCATGGTGACCAGCAGACGGTCGGCGGGGGCCGTCTTGGGGATGAATCTTGGCGGATGGACAGGCAGCCTCGACGGGGCGTGGGAGTCGAGTTGGGCACGGAAGGAGGACAGCGGCTGCTCCATTTCGGGGCGTCCCCGCCAGTATGGGTATTCGCCCAACGAGAGGACGCCCCAGATCTCATCCAGGTGTCCGCGGCAGACGGGATACCAGGAGTGGTGGTTGCGCTTCATCTGCTCAAATGCCTGGCGCAGGGTAAGGGTGTCCTTCACTCCCTCGACGCCGGTGCGCGGAACCATCACCTCCCGCGCCGACAAGTCCCCCAGCTCGACCACGCCGCGCAGCACCCGCTGTTCGCGCTGGCTGGTCTGTGCGTCCTGGGTGGAGCCGGAGGCCGCGATGTTGGCGAGCAGTTCGTCCGTGGTCATGACATCCCACTCGTCAATGCGTTGTCCCATGAGCATCATCACGCCGTTGCTGGCCGTGCGCAGTATCCAGGTGGCTGGCGTGAGAAGCCGGCTGAGAAAGCCCAGCGGAAGAGCCACCTTTCTGGCCACGGAAGGCCCCAGCGCGTATGCCACGACCTTGGGGGTCTGTTCGCCGAAAATCATCAGCAGAGGCGTGACGATGGCGATGTTGAGCACGTTCTGCGCCACGGAGGCGAGGTTCGCCACCTTTTCCGGAGAGGCGCCTGGCATGAGGCGCATGACCGCGGCGGGAAACCACCCCGATTCCGGCTTGAAGAGGGTCAGGAGCAGACCGGCGAAGAAACTGGTCAGCAATACGTTGACCAGCGTGTTGCAGATTAGGATGGTGCTCAGGAGATGCTGGGGCTTGCGAAGCAGTTCGCAGATTGTCCTTTCGGCCTTGGTGCCGTCGCTCATGCGCTTCAGTTCGGAGCGTGTCAGGGAGAACAAGGCGGTCTCCGCCCCCGAGAACGCCCCTGACAAGGCAAGCAGGATGGCGCTGCAGATTATGGTTCCGAGTAGGTCGCTCACGCTTGACAAGGCTGGTCTTCCAGTTTTTTGGCCAGCAGGACGATGGCTTTCGTGTATTCGGCGACGCTGGTCCAGTCCAGCCACTCCGAGGCCATGTGCGCTCCGCCGCCGACCGTGCCGATGACTCCGACGGGGACTCCGTACTTCTTGAAATACACTGCGTCGGTCGCCCCGTGCATTTTGCTCATGACAACCTCGTGGTTGGTCGCCTCCTCAATGGATTTCTGAAGAAGCTTCAGGCAGCCATTGTCGGGGTCTGCCATCATGTAATCGCGGTGGTCAACGAACTCGTATTCCATTCCGCCCATGTATTTTTCCACCATTGACATGATGCGCTGCCGTCCGTCATCGCCGACGTAGCGGAAATTGAGGCAAAGTGTGGCGGAGCCGGGAATCTGGTTGTGCGCCGGGGCTGCGGAGATCATGGTGGCCGCCATGGTGTCGCGCCAGGTGTCGGGCGGGGTGACTTTCGGCCAGGCATTGCGCAGCCGCACATAGGCGTCAATCAGGTGGTCCAGGGCGTTGTCGCACTCCCATGGGGTGGAGGAGTGCCCGCTTTTGCCCTTGGCCTTGATGTTGATGGACAGCAGCCCCTTTTCGGCGCAGATGATGCTGTACGCCCCGCCATCCACCACGATGGACATTTTCAGGGGGCGGTAGCCGCGGTCCAGCACGATGGGCAGGGTATGCCCGCCTGTCTCCTCGTCACAGCTCAGAATGGCCCCCAGTTTGGTTTTGCCAGTGTACTGGATGATGGCGTTGGCCACGGCGATGGCGTTGCCCTGGCAGTCGTGTACGCCGCGCCCGAGGACAACGTTGCCGTCCTCTTTCATCTCGCCTTGCTCTGGAAGGGAAAGCGGCACCACGTCCATGTGGGCGTTGATTAGCACGTCGCAGACCTTTCCGGGCGTGCGGGATGCGTAGAGAAGCCTGCGCCCGCCCGCCTCCTCGACAACCACATTGATTCCATTTTCCTCCAGGTATTCCCGCATCAAATCGGAAACGCGGTTGACGGCTGCGATGTCTGAGGTGACTGCCTTGCAGGCAACGGTTTTGCGCAACAGCTCCAAACTCTTGTCCATGTTCTCTTCCAGTGAAAAAATGTGCTCAGCTTGCAGGAAAAAAGCACCTGCATCGCCTTGCGGCAACGCAGGTGTCTCTTGTTAAGTCATTTATGACTCACGACTCAATATCGCTTCTGGAATTGGGGGCGTGACACCTTCCAAACGGAATTCTTGGTCTTCTGGATCGGATAGGCCGGCTCCAGAATGGGCTCCCACCCGAAGGGGAAGGTGACAAACTCCACCACTCCGACCAGTTCGCGGACGAAGAACCGCCAGAGGCCGAGGCCGACGCCCTTGGTCACGCCCGCCATGTCGCCCTCCTCATCCGTGACCCGCAGAATGTTGGACGGCAGTTCCACGGCTCCGAAGAGGATGTTGGACAAGCCGCGCCCGAACTGGTCGGCGGGGCGCCTGGGGATGGATTTGTCCAGCGTCTGGTCGTCCTTGGATGGGTCATAGCCGACAATGCCGGCGAAGAAGTCTCCGATTTCAGGCAGGCTGATGTCAACGTAGAGATGGGCCAGCAGGGCAATCTCCAGGCGGATGTCCCAGTCGGGGCGCGGGAAGGCGACGGCGGTCTCGGGCGGGGCGTTCCACTCTTTTCTCCAGCAGAGGAAGGCCAGGGAGCCGTTATACCCTTCATGGGTGTTGAAGATGGTGGTTTTCTCGAAGTAGTTGATCATCCAGAACGGCGGGATGAAATGCGGGAAGTCCACGCCGCGCTCCTGGGTGACGATGGCCCCCAGTTGGACGTATTTGGTGATCTGGAGGTCAACGCCGACGTCGGCTCCGCCGCCAATGCCGCAGCGGAAGAGGTCGAACAAGTCTGAAATGCGGTTCCAGATGTACAGTTCACCCGAAACCAGGATTCTGTTCATGTCGAACAACTCATCCTCTTCTGCCTTGGCCACGGCTCCCGCCAACAGCGCGACCGCCAAGGTCATGCGCAGGAATTGTCCCCAATTGCTCTTCTTTGTCATGTTGTTCCTCAACGTTTGTTATGGTTGAAACAGGTTGTTGTGCAGACACGTCAATTGTACAAGTAGGTAATATACCCTTCCACCCCCTGAAAAATCAAGTGGATACGTCACTTTTTTTCGGATTGCCCCGCTTTTTTTTGTTTTTG
>JAFRLP010000129.1 GCA_017431185.1 Victivallales bacterium
CAGGCTACTTCAATCCGCGAGGCCTGAAGGCCTCGCGGGCAGGTTGGGGTCTCACGCCTGGCACGTCGTACACTTGTGGCAAATCTGATGCCCCGCACGTCAAAACAGGTGGGGGACTGAATAGATACAATACAATTCCCTGGTTCAACCTCCAAAGCGGGCGACGATGGCCTTCAGTCCCTGGTCAGGAGTCACCACTGGCGCGTATCCGAAATCGCGGGTGGCGGCGGCGTGGCTGAAGGTATGCGAGTACGCGAACTGGTTGGCGACAAATCGGGTGATGACGGGCGTTCCAGTGAAGGGCAGGCGACAGAACAGTTCGTTCAACGCCCCCAGAGCGTAGGCCAGGCTGTGGCTGACCCGCCGCGTCGCCTGGGGAAGGCCGAGGCGAGCAAGCAGGGCGTTGGCCCACTCCCAGAGGTTGATGGGCTGGGAGTCGCAGACGAAGTAGGCGCGTCCCGCGCAAATCCCCTGTCCAGCCAACTCCAGGGCCGCCTGCAAATGCGCATGGGCGGCGTTCTCCACATGCGTGATGCTGACCAGATTGGCGCCCGTGCCGATGATGCGCAGGGCGTGGCGCCTGGCGCGGTCAATGAAGCGGGGCAGGAAATGGGGGTCGTCCTCTCCCCAAATGAGATGGGGGCGCAGGGCGCAGATGCGCAAATCGTCGGAGGATGCCTCCAGCAGGAGTTTTTCCGCCACCGCCTTGGTCTCAGGATAGGGGGAGAGAAAACGGGTTGAGTAGGGCAGTGATTCATCCCCATCCAGGATGTCCTGCTCGCCGATGACCACGCTGGGCGTGCTGGTGTAGATAAGCCGTTTCACTCCAGCGGCGCGGCAGGCCGCAAGCACGTTCCGCGAGCCCTGCACATTGACATCCCAATAGGGGCGGGTTTTCCTCAGCAATTCGCAGAGCGAGGCGGTATGGAACACTGTGTCCACGCCACGCAGCGCCTCGCCGATTCGCGGCGCATCCAGAATGCTTCCCTGCACTAGCGGCGCGGACACGTCGGGATGCGGATGACGGGCGAAAATGCGCACATCCGCCCCTGCCTCCTGCAACTGGCGAACAATGTGCCGCCCCAGGAAGCCTCCGCCTCCTAGAACCAGACATTTCCCCAAAGGATGGATGGGATTATTCGCCATTTCTCACGCCTTGCCCAGGCAGGGCTGGATTGCCGAAACCACTTTTTGAATGATGGAGTTGTAGTCGTCCTCCGAGGAAGCGCACACGGGAGGCAGGAAGGTGACATTGACCTTTTGGAAGAAGCGCGGGAAGATGCGGGTGCGCGGGAGGGCGTTGAATGCGCCGTCAATGGCGACGGGCACGACGGGCACCGACAGTTCGCGGCAGAGGATGGCGAACATCTGCTTGAACTCGCCCAAGGCGCCGTCCAGCGTCCGCGTCCCTTCGGGAAACACCACGATTTTCTTGCCTTGACGCAGGACGCTGGCGAGTTTCTGGATGGATAGTTTCAGGTCGTTGTTGACATCCATCACAATGACGTTGTTGCGGTTGGCCAGGAAACGTGTCCACCAGTGCCTGACATGTTCGGCCTTGGCGTAGAAGAAGGTGTCGCGCAGGTTCTTGCCCTTGAGATAGGCGGTGACGAACAAGCCGTCCAGGTAGCTTTGATGGTTGGGGGCAAAGATGCAGGGGCCATCGGGAATGTTCTCCAGTCCATTTCCGCTAAGCCGAAACGCGCAGTGCAGCAAGGTGCGCGAGGCCAGATTCAGCCAGGACATGGCAAACCAAGTTTTAGGCAGGGAGAGACGCACCTTCTTCTTGAGCAGTTCGCCCCACTCGAAGACCTTGCCGGCCAGCGGACTGAGGTTCTGGCCATGCAGATATCCTGCCAGTTTTTCTGGCGTGGGATGTTCGGCCAGCATCCGTTCGGAGACCTCCTGGCCAAATGTCCCCTCCAGGAAGGTCTGGAAGGCGACTTTGCCCAGCGAATCCAGATTCAGGTCTAGTTCGAAATGGTCATCTGGCCGCACGGGTTGCCCCGTGAAATCGGCCAGGAATTTGCGGATGGCACGGTATTCCTCGGTGTCTGGCTCGGGGCGGCTCTCCTTGACCGTCCCTGACGCGCATTGTGCTATGAGGGCCGGCAGTTCATGGCGCTTGACCTTGCCCATGCGGGTGCGGGGCAAGGACTCGTTGATGAACAGGCATTTGCCTATGCGCTTGTAACTCGACACCTGCTGGTTATAGACGCTGATGACCTGGTCGCGGATGGTCTGCTCGATGTTCAGCACGCCGTCCGCCTGCAATGCCTTGGCATTGGGCAGAATGACCGCCTGAAGCACATCTCCCGAGGGAACCACTGCCAATTCCGCAATGTAGGCGGACATCTGCAGCAGTTTGAGTTCCACCTCCTCGGGGTTGATGTTCTTGCCGTTGGGCATTACGATGATCTCCTTCTTGCGTCCCGTCAGGAACACGAAATCATCCTTGTCGACATAGCCTTGGTCGCCAGTGTAGAGCCAGCCGTCCTTCAGCACTTCCGCCGTCTCCTCGGGGCGGTTGTAGTAGCCCTGCATCACGTTTTTCCCGCGCACCGTCAGTTCGCCATCGACGATGCGGATTTCATTGGCGGGAAGCCGCTGCCCCGCCGAACCCGCGCGGGGATTGCCTGGACGGGTGAAGGAGATCATCGGCGCGCATTCGGTCATGCCATAGCCATTGAGTATCTCGAAACCAAGGGTGCGGAAATCATGGATGATTTCGGGAGCCAACGCCGCCCCTCCCGAGGGCATGAAGCGGAACGCTCCGCCGAATTTCCTCTGCACGGAGCGGAAGATGAAACGCGAGAAGGCCAGGCTGTTGCAGGCGGACGCGAACCTGAAGATGGCGCGGGTGTACCAGTGCTGGCGCACCTTGCTCATCATGCTGTCATGCAGCAGCGTGTAGAGGCGCGGCACGCCTATCATCATGGTGACATGTCGGCGGTTGAGCGCCTCCAGCAGGTCAGGGGCCGACATGGATGGCGCGATGACGCACGCCGCCCCAAGAAACAGCGGCATGATGACAGTTCCCATCAGCGGCAAGACGTGGTGGAGCGGAAGAAGCACGAGAAGGCGGTCGTCGGGAATGTAGATGCGGACCTCCTCGGAGACGGCCTTGAGGTTGGCGTAGAGATTCTCGTATGAGAGCATCACGCCTTTGGGAGAGCCTGTTGTCCCAGAGGTGTAGATGATGACGGCTGTCTTCTGCAACTCCGAATCAGGAAAATCAGGGCCTCCGCTGGGAGCCTGGCTGAAGTCCAATTCGTCCAGCACCTTCAATGGCACACTGGAGTCAGCGAGTTGCAGGGCGGTCTCCGCATTGGCGCGTGTCTTGGCGGAACAGAACAGCAGGGATGGGGTGGCGTCCTTCAGGACATACGCTATCTCCTCTGGCGTGGCCTGTGCGTCAATGGGGACCAGAATGGCGCGCTTGAACCAGATGGAGTAGAAGGCGATGATCCATTCTGGCGTGTTCTCCGCCAGAATGGCGACGCGGGCACCGCTTTCCGCCTCGTACTGTTCAGCCAGCCAGGCTATCTGGTCTATGAATTGGTTGTAGGTGAGCTCCCGCTCTTTGTAGTAAAGGGCAGGCCGTGTGCTGCGATGCAAAAAAAACATGGTCAAATCCCGAAAGTCATGGTTGCAATTCACTTAATATAATCCACTTTGGCACATTACAACTGTCTTATGGTTGAGAAACTCCCATGACAAATTATATTATACGGGAGATGCCTTCGCATCTGACCATTTCGCACCTATCTTTTTTCCCAGTGTCACACTATCATGACAGAATCGAACATCAACGCTCCTGTTCCCGAAGCCACGGACTTCATCCGTGAAATCATCAACGCTGACCTGGCCAGCGGCAAATACCAGATGGGCGACATACGCACGCGCTTTCCGCCAGAGCCCAACGGCTACCTGCATATCGGCCATGCCAAGGCGCTCTGCGTGGATTTCGGCATCGCCCGCGACTACCATGGCAAATGCAATCTGCGGATGGATGACACCAACCCCGCCAAGGAATCCACCGAATACGAGCAGTCCATCAAGGAGGACGTCCACTGGCTCGGCTTTGATTGGGACGGCGATGTCAAGTACGCCTCCGATTACTTTGACCGCATGTATGAACTGGCCGAACTGATGATTCAAAAGGGGCTGGCATACGTGGATGACCAGACCGCCGAGCAAATCTCCGCAGGGCGCGGCAGCCTGACCACGCCAGGCGTCGAGAGCCCCTGGCGCAACCGTTCCGTAGAGGAGAATCTCGACCTGTTCCGCCGTATGCGCGCTGGCGAGTTCGCCAATGGAGAGAAGGTGCTACGCGCCAAGATAGACATGGCGCATCCCAACATCAATTTCCGTGACCCCGTGATGTACCGTATCCTGCATGAAAGCCACTGGCGCACTGGAGACAAGTGGTGCATCTACCCGATGTATGACTGGGCGCACGGTCTGGAGGATTCCATCGAGGGGGTGACCCACTCCCTCTGCACGCTGGAGTTTGAGATTCACCGTCCGCTCTACAATTGGTTCCTCGTGCCCCTGCCCGTCCATAAGCCGCAGCAGATTGAGTTCTCGCGGCTCAACCTGACCTACACCGTGATGAGCAAGCGCAAACTGCTTCGGCTGGTCACGGAGAAGTTCGTCAACGGCTGGGACGACCCCAGAATGCCCACCATCTGCGGCCTGCGCCGCCGCGGATACACGCCCGCCTCCATCGTCAATTTCGTCAAGTCCATCGGCATCACCAAGTTTGACGGCATCACCGACGTCGCCGTGCTGGAGTCCTGCCTGCGGGATGAGTTGAACCGCACCGCCCCACGCTATATGGCCGTGCTTCACCCCCTCAAGGTCACCATCACCAACTATCCCGAGGGCAAGACTGAAATGCTTCCCGCCGTCAACAATCCCGAAGACCCCGGCGCGGGAAGCCGTCTTGTCCCCTTCAGCCGTGAAATCTTCATCGAAAGGGACGATTTCCAGGAGAACCCGCCGCCCAAGTTCTTCCGCCTGGCCCCTGGCCGTGAGGTGCGTCTGCGCTGGGCCTGCATTATCAGATGCGAAGAGGTGGTCAAGGACGCGGACGGCAAGGTCACGGAACTGCGCTGCTCCTACGACCCCGAGTCGCGTGGCGGAAATCCCGCCGACGGGCGCAAAATCAAGGGCACCATCCACTGGGTGGACGCTCATGCCGCCGTCAATGGCGAGGTTCGTCTTTACGACCGTCTGTTCGCCACCGAGAATCCTGATGAGTGCGAGGAGGGGAAGGATTTCCTCTCCAACCTCAACCCCGACTCCCTGGAGGTGATTGCCCAGGCGAAACTGGAACCCGCGCTGGCCAACCTGCCGCCCGAGACCCGCGTTCAGTTCGAGCGCATCGGCTACTTCTGCACCGACCGGCGTGACCATCGGGAGGGAGCCCCCGTGTTCAACCGCACTGTGGGGCTGAAGGACAGTTGGGCCAAGATTGAGCAGAAGCAGGCGACCGCCAAGCCCGCCGCGCCTGCCCCCAGGCAGGAGTCTGCCCCCGAAAACGTGGTGGAGATAGGCATTGAGGATTTCGCGCGGCTGAAACTGGTGACCGCCAAGGTGCTGACGGCGGAGGCCGTGCCAGGCGCTGACAAGTTGCTCAAGCTTCAGATTGACTGCGGAGACCAGCGTCAGATAGTGGCGGGTGTCGCCCGCTGGTACAAGCCTGAGGAACTCGTGGGCAAGACCATTGTCGTGGTGGCGAACCTCAAGCCCGCCGTGCTTTGCGGCGTTGAGTCCGCTGGCATGCTGCTCGCCGCCAAGACGAAAAAGGCGCTCCGCCTGCTCACGGTCGATGGCGAAATGCCCCCTGGAATCAGAATCGGCTAACGTTGTTCCTCTGGTGAAACACGGGGTGCCCCTAGCTGTTGCGGCTCGCCCTACCTCACAACTGCTTTGACCGCACCATGATACACGGGACACACAGTCTGTCGTGTGCCCGCGCCGAAGGCGCGGGGATACTGGCACCGTCATCAATGACCAAAACAATACGGTTCTGGAATATCAGTCGCTGAGTAGTAATCCCTCAGCCACTGATATTGCACAGAGGCCGTATTGGCCGCGCGGAGCGCGGCCTGCCAAACCTGCCTGTGATAC
>JAFRLP010000130.1 GCA_017431185.1 Victivallales bacterium
CGCTACTCACCGATTTGCAGCAGCAGTCCCTGGTCCATCAGGGACTGCCGCAGCCTCTCGTAGGCGGGAAAAGCGCCGCCCATCGCCGCCAAAGCGGCAATGGTGCCCGCAGCCTGCCCCGTGGCGAAACATTGAGCCATCATGCGAATGGAGGTCACCGCCCGTGGCTCCACGCCGATGGCGCGTCCCCCCGCAACATAGTTGTCACATTCAGGCGAGAGAAGCGTCCCATAGGGCACACTGCGGAAGCCGTCGGTCATCTTCGCCCAGTTCTGGGTGAAGTTGGTCGTGCCATGTCCGCCATAATGACGGGTGCCGACGGCGACAGGATCCGCCACGGGGGTCCCCTCGTCCAAGTCCTGGCACCGGATGGTCTCCCGTCCCACGATGTTCCTGCCATTGCGCACTCCGAGACGGGGCGCGGCGGCCTCCAGGATGCAATCCTGGAATTCGGGGATGTTTTTGCGCAGCCAGTCCAGGATGACGGGAATCTGCTCGCGCAGTTCGCAATCCATCCGCGTGAGGTCGCCGGGCGAGAAACTGTCTCCGCCCGTCAAAGTGACGTTCAGCAGGAAGTCGCCGTGCAGCCCCGAAGGATGGAGCATGAAGGCGTCCTGCGCGGGAAAGGGGAACGTCTGGCGGACGTTCTGGAAGCGCTGCTTCATCTCGGCGACCACAAACGGCTTGAGATTGCGCACACGAATCATCACCGTCTTGGTCATCAGGGCATCAGCCGGAGTCAGGTTGACGGGCAGTCCCCCCAGATGGGCCAGCAAGGCGTCCCCCGTGCAGTCAACGAACATTTTGGCGGTCAGCCGCAGGTTCTCGCCGGCGCAAAAGGCATCCAGGCGGGCGATGTTCCGCCTCTCCATGGCACAGCCATAGACTGTGCAGTAGGCGAGAAGGTCGGCTCCCGACTCGGCGAGCATCCGATTCGCCTCCAGCGCGATTTCATCCTCGCTGCTGACGATATCCTCAAGGATTGGCCCATCGGCGAAGTCGCGCCGGAACGTGCGTTTCAGCATGGCGGCATTGCGACGCCCCAGCCGACGGACAAGTTCCTCGCCGATTCCGCTGACAAGCTGCCGACCTTCCACGGCACAGCCCATGAATGCGGGACAGGCGCAGCCGACCGCCACACCGCCAGGACGCGAACTCTGCTCCACCACCAGCGTGCGCGCACCGTTCCGTGCGGACGCGATGGCCGCGGCAATCCCCGCCGGTCCCGCACCCGCCACGACTACATCGTACTGTTTATCGGGATTCCACATGGTCTGATGCTTAACCTATCATTTCACTATCGGATGAGGAAGGAGGAAAGGTCTCCCTGGAAATAGGGAGTCTTCTTGTCCCAGCCGCCGAATACCAGGGGATTGGCACGAAGTCCCTCGAACTTCCCGAGTGCTTCGTCCACACTGGTCTTGCCGTTGATGGCAATGCGGAAACGTCCCGCATGGCAGGCGAGTTCCACATCATTCCATTCGCGGAATCTGAGGTCTGGAGCAGAGGTGAATTTGTAGCCTTTGGAGGCGCGGTCTCTCAGGATGACCTTCTGGCCTCCCTTGTCCAGCAGGACTTGCGCGATGGTTCCACCGCTCTTGCCCTGCTGAGCCATCAGGAACTGTGTTCCCTCGACCTCGGGACGCAGGCGGAAGGAAATCCGGAAGGAACGGAATGGCACCGCGGCCGCAGGGAAGATAATATAATCGTTCTTGCCGTCAAAATGCAAATAGTCCACGTTTTTTTCGCTTCGCCATTGGGGACGTCCGCCGATTTCAGGGTGGGGATGGCGCGCAGGATTCTGGAATGGATAGGCGACGGAACAGCCGCCACCCAGAATGGCGAACTGGTCGTCGCAGCCTGGAGCCGTGACCGTCAGCCAGCCATTGACGCTTTTGCGGAACCTGTACTCCAGGGTCGGCCATACCGCCTGGCGCACCGATATGGCGACTGGCATGCCGGCGCTTTCGGACTCCACGGTCTCGTCGCACAACGGCGACTCCGCAAAGGCGGGCATTGGCAATGCGCGAGAATGATACACCCCGCCCTCCATGGTTACTACACGCAACTCCCACAGGTCGCCTGGAGAGGATGGCCCAAGCACCGCCACCTTGTCCACTTCCGTGCAGTCCAGGGCCGACGGCTCGTCCATCACCTCGCGCGCACGTGCCAGCCGGAACTCGGAGGCGCAGCCCAAATCGGTGATGTTCTGCCCAGCCCCCTCCAGGTCGGCCACGGCGAAGCGATAACTGTGATTCTTGCCCAGTTCCATGCGGATGGCGCACGACTCCGCCGCGCCGGTCGGTGTGACGGTGAAGGCAATGCCTCGCATGGTGCCGTAATTGACCTGCGGCGCGGGCAGAAGCAGCGTGTCCTCCCCCTCCCGCTGGTAGCGGATGCCTGACCAGTGGCGAAGGAAATCGTCCACCTCCGCAATCCTTCCATTCTCCACCCGAAGGCGGATGAACGGGACGCGCTCGTTGAGGCTGCTCCAGCCATTGAAGGAGAGGCGGATTTTCAGCGTGTCACCGGGAATGTCGGCGGAGGCCGACCACACGGTGTAGTGGTTCCGCACCAGTTCCACAAAACGGAGTTTCTCGCGTGCCTGGACATTGACCCGTGCCATGGTCAGACTCCCCTCCTGCGTCAGCGTCGCCACACATTTCGTGAGATGAGGCAGGTCGCGGATGGGGGTCTTGACATCCTTGCAGACTATGTTCGGTCCCCCATGCAGACGGATGCAGCCCAGCCCGTCGTCTATGACTCTGGACTGGCCGTCGGCATACCGCAAGTTCAGCACAGGATGCAGGAAGGCGGCGGGGGCAAGCGTCTCCGACGGAATGGTGAACTGCTCGGCCTTCCGCACACCGCCAGGGAACTCGCGGGAAGCGTGCCAAACGGACTGTCCCGCTTCATTCCGGAGGGAGAGCGTGGCCGTGAACGCCTGGCTGAAGTCCTTTTCGGGGAGATGCAGCAGTTCCAGATGCAGCGTTTCGCCATAGGAACGCGCCCAGGGAATGCTGACAATCAGGTTGGGCGTTGGCTCGCCCGCCCGATTGGCGTTGGGCAAGCCCGCATAGTTGCGGAAGATATGCTGGTTGGTCAATCCCTCGCAGACGGTCGGCTCGATGTTGGTGTTCTCGTTCATCTCGTTCCATTCCACGAGGATCACGTAGTCCGGATTGGCTGCCATGGCGGCCTCGTAGGTGCCTCGGAGGATTTTCGTGCCCTCCTCCAGAATATTGGAGTTCGAGCGATGGTTGATGTACCCCTTGGCGACTCCGAGACCGAGGAGTTTGCCGCGATAGGCGGGCTCGTTCAGCACCGAGACCATGACGGGCACCACCATATCGCGGAAGAACTCCAGCGTGTAGTAGCGGTTGTCGGGGGCTGTGGCCAAATGGTTGCAGGCCGCGAAATGCACGCCGTCGCACACCTCCAGATAACTGCGGAGAGCGGCCTTCATCTCATCGATTTCCGCCAGCGTGAGGCCGCCCTTGGTGGTGAAAGGCACCCGCTTGTTGTAGAGGGGCATCCGTATTTCGGGGACAAACAGGAAGGTGTCCCCATAGTGCCTCCGCCAGTAATCCAGGATTCCGCGCCAGTCCTCCGGCGCCAGGGAGTCGCCCATATAGGAGGAGATGACCAGTTTGCCATTGTGGCGCACGGCGTGCGGAGAGAACATGGCTGCCTTGAAGATACGGTCAAAAAGCACCTCCTGGTCAGGCTTCCTGCCGCTGACGGCCTGCGCCAGAGCAGGGTCGTCGAAGATGTTCTTGAAGATGGTCAGCTCCGGCAATATCAGGAACTGCGACTCGGCGGGCAGCCACTCGAACATCCTCTCCATGCGGGAAATGTAGGAGTCGCTCACCGTGATGACCAGGGCCGCATAGCCGTCGAAGCCGTAGTCGCGGCAGATTTCCACCCCATCCAGAAAGGCCTGGCGACCGCCAAAGGGGAGTTCCTCCTTGGGCATGTCATAGTGGTCGCCAAACAGAGGGCGGTCAATCCAGTCGCCTGGCTGACGCTGGCGAAAGCAATTGGTCGCCAGGTTGTACTTCAGATGCGCCCTTGGAAAGAACAATGTCCTGGCAAACTGGCGCTCCCGCTTTTCCAGGGGCACTTTGGACAGCCTCTCTTCGCCCGCCGCCAAGGTCATCGCACAAACGGCAAAGACCATCTCACACCAAATGCGCATTCTCATCTTCACACTCCAATTGCGTACAGTCCTGTATCGCGGCTCTCCCTTTGGACAGCCGACGCTCAATTCCCGAAGCACTCCTTCAAATCAGGCGAATTCCACGGGGAGTCGCCGGCGTTGGTCAGCATCAGCTGGTTGCCGTTGACGGTCTCCACGTGGTTGTCGAACAGCAGAATATTGGTGTTGTAGCCGCCATGAAGCTTCCCTGCCCCGTAGGGGATGTTGTTCAGGGAGTCACCGTTGGCGCGCAGGTAGGGATGCCGCCAGGAGGTCGTCTGGGAAATCCCCGTCACGGGATAATTGCAGTATTCCCCGCAGTATAGCGTCTGCGAGGGCTTCCTGATGCGGGTGGTCAGAAGATAGAAATACCCTTTGGCGACCCCGTTGGCATTGTCCAGCACAAAATTGATGCCGTAGGTGCAGGTTGACCAATAGTGCGTCGAGTCCATCGTCTGGTTGCCGGACGGCCCGGCGACGCTCTTGTGGGACGGGCACCGGAACTGCTTCATCCCGCGCACGTATGTGGATTTGGTGTCGCCGCCGCCGAAGAACGTCCTGGCCAGAATCCCATTCCAGGCAAACTGGTTCCCCACGGAGTTGTCTAGCGTGTAAAGGGTGTTCAGGTCATCGTTGTCATCGGCGTACATCATCCGTGCCAGCCCGATTGACTTCAAATTATTGACGCAACTGTTTCCGCGCGCCTTCTCCCGCGCCTTGCTCAAGGCAGGCAGCAGCATGGAGGCGAGTATGGCGATGATGGCTATCACTACCAACAATTCAATCAAAGTAAAGGATTTCCGCATTGAAGTCTCCTGTTTTTTGGGGAACGATATTAATTTAGCCGCAAAACAACTCTTTACAATAGCGGAAACACGCTAATTATTTGCACAAACATGCTGCATTCGGTGGATTTATGCAATCAAATAGCCAGTAGGGCAAACCTTCGAAGCCATGGAATCAGATTATTCCGTGTAGGCGTCGGTGGGCAGGAGGCAATCATGCGCGTCATCCCAGTCCGTGGGAATCGTCTGGGAGACCTGACGGGGGCGGACAGGGCAGCCCGCGCACCCTTTCTTCGGCGCAAGCAACAGCCGTGAATACGCCTCACGGTAATCGGCCAGGCGGAAATGGAGCAGCGTCCCCTTGGGCAACTGCCGTTCCTGCAAGGCGCCCCTTTCACGCATTTGGCCGAAGATTTCCTCGTGACGGAGGGCACGGCACTTTCCGTCCCTCCATCCCCAGGCGCGCAGGGTGACGCGGCGACCGTCTGGCAGAACGGCTGGATAAATTTCGGTTCGGCTGCCCAGGCAGGGCGCGCCGCACGCGGTTTCGACGACGTGCATGAACGTGGTGCTGGACAGGCATCCAAGCAACAGGCAATGCCCTCCAGCCTGCTCCAGCAGCCCCAATGGGCTTCTGGCGTGCATCGTGGGCAGACGATGGTGTTCTTTCAGATACTCGTGCGCACTCTTTCCCCAGGCGCAGAAGGAGTGGGTGGGGTCCAGAGAGCGAAGCACGCCTGGCATTTTGCGGAAGGTCTCCGGCAGAATCCCCGTGTTGGTTGGCGTGGAAAGGGGATTATAGGTGAAGTCCTGTCCGTCCGCAGGATAGCGCACCAGCCCTGGCATCATCAACAGTCCTTCGGGAGTCACCAGGTCGCAGAGCATTTGGCAAAAGTTTTTCGGTCCGCCCTCAAAGTATCCCACGGAATGAAAAGCGGAATGCACGACCAGGCGTGTCCCCGCGCCAATGCCCAGTCCCCGCAGGAGTTCCTCCATTTCAGTCCGAGTGGTCGTGATGTCCATCATTCACCTCTTTTCAGTTTGCGCATGGCCGCAACGGCCTCGGAGACCAGCTGAAGCCCGACGGAGGCGTCAAACCAAGTGTTTCGCGGCTCGTATCCTCCAGAGACCATGGCATTGCCGTGAACCAGATAATCGACGTAATCCGTGGAGTTGTAGCAGATGTATGCCCGCCGGAAGGGGGTGTGCCATTTGATCTCCATCCCCAGTTCCGCCACCAGCTCGCCAGGCACGCCGACCAGGCAGATGTCCCCGATGACCAAAAACTGTAGTTCCAGTTCGTACTCCGTGTCCTCCGGCAGGGCATCGGGGGGA
>JAFRLP010000131.1 GCA_017431185.1 Victivallales bacterium
AGCAGGAACAGGAGCCAGGCTGGCAGGGGGATGCCCAGCAGGATGGCTCCGCCGAAATCGCCGTACAGTCCATTGGGGGTGCTGACGGTGCCAGCGTTGGCGAGCTGCAAAGTCAGGCTGCGGAAGATGGACATGGTGCCCAGGGTGGCGATGAACGGCGGAATCTTGCCGACGTTGACCAGCAGGCCGTTCAGCATTCCGCCCGCCAGTCCCGCGCCCAGCGTCACGGCGATGGCGACGAACAGCCCTCCCCAGGCGCTCCCGCAATGGTTCATCGCCAGCAGGCCCAGGGTGCCTGAGAAGGCCAGCAGACTGCCCACCGACAGGTCGATTCCGCCGCCGATGATGACGACGGTCATCCCCAGCGCGATGAGTCCTGAATAGGAGACCTGGCGGGTGATGTTGATGAGGTTCTGCGGCTTGCGGAAGCCAGGGCTGGAGACGCAGCAGACGACCAGCAGGGTGGCCAATGCCAGCCACGGCCCCCATTCCACCAGCAACTGTCGCCAATCTTTGTTCGGTTTCTCTGGCATTTCTGTATCGTGATTGACTCTGAAAGGGGTTCTTTTACTTGACTCCGGTGGCCAGGTACATGATGTTTTCCTCGGTGAGTTCCTGGCCTTCGACAATGGCTGCGATGGTTCCTTCGCGCATTACGGCGATTCGACCGCACAGGCCGATGACCTCCTCCAAATCCGAGGATATGAGGATGCAGGAAAGGCCGTTGTCCACCAGGTTGTGGATGAAGGAATAGACCTCCGCCTTCGCCTGGATGTCAATGCCCCGCGTGGGTTCGTCGAAGATGAAGATGGATGGATGCGTGTCCAGCCCCTTGGCGATGGAGACCTTCTGCTGGTTTCCGCCCGACAGACTGCCCAGCGTAGTGTCGGTCCCCTGTGTCTTGATGGCGAAGCGGGTGATGTACTCCTGCGCTTTGCCCCGCTCCGCGGCATGGCTGATGAACGGATGGCAGTACGCCTTCAGCGAGGAGAGGGTGATGTTGGCGGAAAGCGGGAACGCGGTCAGGATGCCAGTCCCCTGCCGGTCCTCCGGCAGATAGGCAAGTCCGGCCTCCTGCGCCTGACGAGGCGAGCGGAAACGCACTGGCGAACCAGCGAGCGTGATGGCGCCTGAACTGGGGCGGCGTATGCCGTAGAGCGTCTCCGCCAGTTCCGTGCGGCCCGCTCCAACCAACCCCGCGAAGCCCAGGATTTCCCCCTGGTGCAGTTCAAAGGAGACATGGTGAAGCACGCCCTTCACGCCCAGGTCATGCGTGGCCAGCACGACAGGGGCCTCCTTCGGCGGGGGAGACGGCTTGGCGGCAAACAGGGAGCCGGCAGGACGCCCGACCATGCGCCGCGCCATCTCCTGTTCGTCCCAGTCGGAGGCTTGCGCCGTCCCGACCAGTTCACCGTCCCTCAGCACAGCCACGGTATCGCATAGCTGACGGATTTCCCGCAGTTTGTGGGAGATGAAGATGATGGCCGTCCCCCTCTCCTTCAAGGAGCGGATGACCTGGAAAAGCGTGGCCACCTCGTCGTTGTTGAGGACGGTGGTCGGCTCGTCCATGATGAGTATTCGGCAATCGTATGCAAGGGCCTTGGCGACCTCGACCATCTGCTTGGCGGCCACGCTGAGCTGCCCAGCCAGGGTGTCCGGGTCAATCCGCCCTGCGCCAAGTTTGTCGAGCAGGTCGGTGGCGCGTCGGCGCATCGCCCTGCGGTCGAGAAGGCCGAGGACTCCAGTCGGCTCCTGCCCCAGAAAGATGTTTTCGGCAACAGTCAGGTCATTGACCAGGTTGAACTCCTGGGGGATGGTGACCAGCCCTGCGGCGACGGCGCCGGCGACGTTGCGTGGCGCGTAGGGCCTCCCCTCCAGGAACATCTTGCCCGAGGTCGCGTCGGTAACGCCTCCCAGGCATTTGATGAGCGTGGATTTGCCTGCGCCGTTTTCGCCGATGAGCCCCAGAATCTCGCCGGGGCGCAACGACAGGGAGACTCCGTGGAGCACCTCGACGGCGCCGTAGGACTTGTGGAGGTCTTGGAGTTCCAGCAGCGGTGCGCTATGTCCCGTCTCCTTCACCGGTGACTATTCCACGACCTTGGTCAAACTGTATTCAACCAGCCCTTCGGCGCCCGCCTGCTTGAGCGCGGGAATGAGTTCCCGGGCCACGTTCTTGTCGATGACCGTGGTGAGGCTGTACCAGTCTCCGCCAGCCAGATTGGCGATGGTGGGGCGCTGCATCGCGGGGAGCATCTCCTGGACCTGCTGGAGTTTGTCCTTCGGCACGTTCATCATCAGGCCAACCAGATGCTCGGCTGCCAGGACGGCCTTGAGCAGCATCGCCATGCGCTCCATCTTGGCGCGTTTCCACGGGTCGGCCGCAGCCGCCCTGTTGGCGATGAAGCGGGTGGTGGTGGTGCAGACGGTATCGATGATGACCAGGTTGTTGGCCTTCAGGCTGCTGCCTGTCTCGGTGATTTCGACGATGGCGTCCGCCAGGTGCGGTGGCTTGACTTCGGTGGCGCCCCAGCTGAACTCGACATTGGCGGTCACGCCGTTTTTGGCCAGGTAGCGTTGGGTCATGCCCACTGCCTCGGTGGCGATGCGCTTGCCTTGCAGGTCTTTGGCGCACTTGATGTCAGAGTCCGCGGGCACGGCGACAACCCAGCGCAGCGGGCTGGTGCCGCTCTTGCCATAGACCAACTCCGCGATTTCCACGGTGTCGGCGCCGCTTTCGACCACCCAGTCGTAGCCCGTCAAACCGCAGTCCAGCAGGCCTTCGCCGACATAGCGCGCCATCTCCTGCGCACGTATCAGGCAGCATTTCACTTCAGGGTCATCAATGGACGGAAAATAGGAACGGTCCTTGACGGAAATCTTCCAGCCCGCGTTGGCGAACATCGCCACGGTGGAGTCCTGCAA
Organism: Victivallales bacterium; assembly: GCA_017431185.1. The sequence continues at coordinate 2,926 of JAFRLP010000131.1, forward strand.
ACTGCCCTTGGGCAGGCCCAGATTCAAAATC
>JAFRLP010000132.1 GCA_017431185.1 Victivallales bacterium
GTAGGGGAGATAATTACAATACCAAATCACCTTATTGACATCAATTCCGATTTGGCTGAAGAAGTCTGCATTTCTATCAGCCATTTCTTGATTAAAAATGGTCTCAAGAACCTTCTCATACTTAGGACTTCCATCTTCATTAAAAAAATGAATGTCTGCTGGTGTCATTGTCCTTTCGAATAAATCGCGTGAATTATTAATGTCTGGATTGTCCCCTCTTGATACAATGTTTATTCTTAATGGATTGGCAACTTCTATAATACGCGCCGAATCAAAAGGAATAAAACGATAATTTGGATTTTTGCCCACAAGGAGATTTATCAAAAACTTAACCTCGTCCATAGACAGAGGAGACGTGCCCCTTGATTTTCCTGCCACCTTTTTCCCGATGATTGTCCAGAGAGGCTCTTTAATAAAAGGGCAATTTAGCAAATCGTACTCATCAAGAGCCTCTTCAAATGTATAAGCACGCTCAATTCTAACTTTAAATAAATCTTTTTCATCTGGATTTGTCTGCTCAAAAAATGGAGCGGATATAGCCCGAAACACACCATGAATCCTGTTCTTTCGAGTTGCAGATCCCGTTTCCCAAAGAAAGATATAATCTCCAATCTCAATTTGAAGCATATCTGCCATTAAATCAGCAATGGTTTTAACCCACTGTGTTCCAAATGCATCTGGCACAAAAACAGATGCAATATTGGTTCTAATGGTCGATTCGTAAGTTTCCTCATTGACAACGAACAATCGTCCTTTCATTGAAACCTCCGTTCATTCAGCCAAATGTTCTTTCAAGCCACTTCAAAGGTAACAACATTCTAGTCATCACCGTTGGCAAAACACATTATTAATAATATATTACTTATCGAGTGATTTTCCATAGAGAAACTCTTTCTTAGGAGCGATTCTTTGTTTTCAAGTTCTACAGCTGCAAATGGATAAATTATCCCTAGAAAAGCGAAGTGAGGTGATGAGCCGGATTCGGTCGAAGGACACGAAGCCTGAGATGCTTGTGCGCCGCCACCTCCACGCCCTGGTGTTCCGCTACCGCCTCCATTCCTCCAAACTGCCCGGCCATCCCGACATTGTGCTTCCCAAGTGGCACACGGTCATCTTCGTGAATGGCTGCTTCTGGCATCGTCACGAGGGATGCAAGGCGGCTTCCACGCCGAAGTCCAATGTAGAGTTCTGGAATGCCAAGTTCGAGCGGAATGTGGCACGTGACAGAACGGAACACGCTGCGCTGGAGGCCGCTGGCTGGCATGTGATTGTCCTTTGGGAATGCGAGGTGAAGAAACGCCTTTCCTCCATTGGCGATGAAATCAAGGAGGGACAATGAACTGTACCCTCTGCAACATGTGTATGATTGAGGACAAGGCCACGGGGCGCGTCCTCGTCCAGCACCGCCTTCCCAAGGCTACAAATCCGTGGTGCGGGCTGACGTTCCCTGGAGGACACGTGGAGGCGGGGGAGTCCATCACGGCCTCGACAGTGCGCGAAATCCGCGAAGAAACGGGGCTGATGGTCTCCAACCTGCGGATGTGCGGCGTGGTGGAGTGGGAAGTACCAGAGAAGCCGAAGAGCACGGTCTGGCAGGACAACATCCCGAACTCCAAGTACATCGTCTTCATGTTCCGAACCAGCACCTTCACGGGTGAACTCAAGTCTTCAGCCGAGGGGCGGATGGAGTGGATGACGCTGGACGAGATGCGCCGGGGCGGTCTCGCGCCGCACATGGAGGAGTACATCCGCGTCCTGCTGGAGGATGATGTCCCCCAGGCCTACGGCATCAGCGGGAGTGGACGACTGAATGTCATTGCGGGGGAGACGGAGGAAGGAATGAGCGAAACGACAGGAGATTGACTCCATGACGATAGAGGACATACAGAAACTGATAACAAATGATGAGCACCGTGAGCTGGAAGTGAAGAAGAGCACTGGCGAGCTGAAGGACGGGATGCATTCGGCGTGCGCCTTTCTGAACACCGATGGCGGCTGGCTCATCTTCGGCATCACGCCGAAGTCGCTGAAAGTCCTTGGCGAACAGGTGACGGACAGCACACGGCGGGAGATCTCCGAGGCCATCAGCGGTCTTGAGCCTGCGTTGGATGTCCGCACCGAGTACATTGATGTCCCTGAACGCCCAGGCTGCAAGCTCATCGTCATGCAATTTGACGGCTGGGTTTACGGCAAGCGGCCTTACACCTTCCACGGTTGCCCCTACTGGCGTGTCGAGAGCACCACCAGGAAGATGCCACGCGAGGTGTTCGAGGAGCGCATCCGCGAAAGCGCCCCGCAGCAATATGCGTGGGAAAACCAGGCCAACTCCGAGCTGGAGGTGCCCGACCTGAACAAGACCGTCATTTACAATGCGGTCCGAGGCGGGATACGGGGCGGCAGAATGCCGGAAAGCGCCTTGGACGAGCCGGTGGAGTCCATTCTTTCCCGTTGGGAGCTGCTCAAGGACGGCAAGCCTGTTAATGCCGCCGTGGCCTTGTTCGCAGGGACATCGAACCCGTTTCCGCAGTTGAGCCTTCGCATGGCGCGCTTCAGGGGGACGGACATGGAGGAGTTCATCGACAGCAAATGGGAGCGCGGCAACATCTTCGAGTTGCTGGACATGGGAATGGCCTTCTGCTTCAAGCACCTGAACCTGAGCGGGCGCATCAGGGGACTTGTCCGCGAGGAGCATCTTGAGATACCCGTGGAAGCCCTGCGTGAGGCGCTGACCAATGCACTGTGTCACCGTCGATATGACAATCCAGGCGAGAGCATAGGACTCGCCATCTATGACGACCGCGTTGAGATCAGCAATCCAGGCCACTTTCCGCCAGGCGTCACGCCGGAGAACATCAA
>JAFRLP010000133.1 GCA_017431185.1 Victivallales bacterium
CCAGAAATCCCTTCAAAAGGACCTGTACCGCTGCATTTACAATATCGACAAGGACGTCGCCGATAACCAGGTGGTCTCCATCCTGTATTCCAACGGGGTCCTGGCAAATTTCACCTTGGCGTTCAATTGCCGCGGAGAGCGTTCAGGGCGCAATATCCATATCATTGGCACGAGGGGCAGACTCTGGGGCAATATCGACGAGAACCGGATTGGCGTTTGCGAAAACCTGTCCGGGAAAACGGAGATCATTGAAATCCCCGTCACCGAAACGGGACATAATGGCGGAGACCGCATACATGCGCTGACCTTGGTGGAAATGATGAAAGACCGCTCCTTCCATCCGAACCAGGACGCATACGCGGGGTATGTCAGCAATGCACTCTGCATTGCAGCTGACCTTTCCGCCGCGCAGGCGCGCCAAATCCATTTCGAATACGACTCCAACGGATTCATCGCATTCCGCTAACAGTTGAAAGCAATGCTTCAGGGCGTTGCACACCTTTCGAGACACCTCTCCCTTTTTTTCTCAAAAAATCGCTTGACAACTGTTTTTGGGATGGTATGTTAATATTATCAAAAATCCCCTGGCTGTTGTTTTTGGGGTCAGTCAACTGAATGACCAAGGATTTCAATGGGTGTCTCAATACAGAAGATAGCGGAGTTGTGCGGTGTCTCCATCATGACGGTTTCGCGCGTGTTCAATCCTGCGTGCGCGGGCATGGTCAAGGAGGAGACGCGTCGCCGGATACTGGAGACGGCGGCGCGCCATAACTATCACCCTGTGATGATAGGCAAGTCCTTTGTGTCAGGCAAGACCTACAGGATTGGGCTGATCCTGGACAGAATGAGCGTGGACCTGAGCAGTCCGACCTTCAGCAATTTCATGGAGGCGGCCTGCGAGGAACTGCAAGGCCATGGCTATACGATGACCCTTCTTTTGGCGAAGAACGTCCAAGGACGGCACGGCGAAAACATTCGGGAGCTGCTGCTTTCCAAGGTGGCGGATGGATACATCTTCAGCAGCACGATGATTTTCGAGACGATGCGGGACGCGCTTCGCAAAACCCCCGTTGTGCTTCTGGCCTCCGAGGCAGAATGCGCCTCCACCGAGGGGTTGGTGGAAATTCGGCGTGACTACCGTGCGGCATTCCGGGAAATCTGGTCAATGATTCCGTCTCGCCTGAGGCGGAAAGTCGTCGCCCTGTCCTCTCCATCGCAGGAGATGCACCCGCGTCGGCAGGCGTTTTTGTCCTCCGCGCCCCCCGCATCAAAAGTCAGGGAATTCACCTTGTACAGGTCATCCTCCTTCCTGACGGACTGGGCGGTGGCACGGCGATTTGCGGAGGAGAATTTCCGCGAATTGTCTGACGGACGTGTCTTCTGGTGCCAGAATGACCTGTCCGCCCTGGGCGTGATGGAGGTGTTTCGCGCCAGGGGACTGGAGCCAGGCAAGGATGTGCGCTTCATCGGATTCGACAACGTGGAGCCGCAGATGCCCTTCCAGCCAGCGGTCCTGACCACCATCGACCAACGTTGGGCGGAAGTGGGCCGCAAGGCCGCCTCCGCCATCTTGAGGAAAATTGACGGCAAGCCAGTTGGAGAAAACGACCTGGTTGTGGAGTCCACCGTCGTCAAGCGTTCAAGCCTGTAATTGAATCCGCACCAAAACAAAGGACAGAGAACATGAAAAACAGAACCTTCACGCTCATCGAATTGCTTGTCGTCATAGCCATAATCGCCATACTTGCCTCCATGCTTCTGCCTGCCTTGAGCAAGGCGCGGGAAAAGGCGCGTGTCATCTCCTGCACTTCCAATTTCAAGCAGGTGCAGATGGGGGTCACCCTGTACCTGGATGACCAGGAGATGTATTTCATGAGCGGTGACTCGACGTGGGACATCGGCACCAGCGTAATCTACAACGGCGCCTATCACGCGCAGATAGCCCCATACCTGGGAATGTCGCCCATTCGCTTCCGCTACCCTCTGCGGAAGGTGCCGCTTTGGACTTGCCCTTCGGACAACATCAAGCGCACCAACGAGTATCCCAGCAGCATCGGCATACGCGGCGGGACTACCAACAACCCCTTTGCCGGCGTGAAGATGACCCTCATCAAGCGCCCCTCCATGTTCCCGACCCTCATTGAACGCTGGGGGACGGACTGCACCTATTCTCGCAACTCGAGCCAGCTCGTGGTTTTCGGAACCTACTATTACGATTCCTGGGTCATCGGCGAGCACTCCAACAAAGGGGGAATCAATGTCGCCTTCCTGGACGGGCACGTCCGCTTCCTGAACAGCAAGGCGCCGCTTTTCAACGGCGAAATCTACTCCAAGTCCACCGATTGGCTCTATGACTTCAACGTGCAGTAAGGAGGTTCTGACCATGCAAACAAAACAACTGCTTGTCACCATCTGCGCTCTGGCGTCCGCCCTCTGCCTGGCGGAGGATTTCAACGGCGGCTTTGAACAGTGCAAGCCGGACAAATCGGGAGTGCCCCTTCCCCTTGACTGGGTTTCCAACAAGATCGTCTCCAGGCAATCACAGGCCCGGCTTGCCGGAACGGAGGGGGAGGCGCGCACTGGCCGATTCTCCCTGCTGACGGAGACCGAGGAGGGCGGCTGCCTCTCGTTCCGTTCGCTTCGCCACGTCCCCGTGGCGTCCGGCGACTCCATTGAGATGGAAATCCACGCCAAGGGCGAGGGGCGTTTTGCGCTCCAGTACATTGCCTACGGCGCAGACGACCCGAAGAGGCTGGTCTTCATTTCCACCCTGGGCACGGGAAAAACCGCAGAGGCATCAGCGGACGAATGGCGGCTGCATTCCGTGAAAGTGACCTTTGCCATCCCAAAGAAGGCGGAGGGGAAACACCAGGCTTTCGCCATCCTGCCGGTCATTTACGTTTACGGCGGCGCGGGCATCCTGTTCGATGATTTCAAGATGAGCGTCGGAGCGCAGGGGAACCATCCATGAGCAGGGTTCTCCGGCTCATCCTGGCCCTCTGCCAACTGACTTGTCTGCCGCTTCTGGCCGAAGCAACGGCGCTTCCGGCAGACCCGCAGGGGCATGACTCCTGGTTGCTGGAGAACGGGCATCTTTCCGCCGTCGTCTCCGCCATCGGCGGCACATTGCAGCGCCTGGTGGACAAGGAGACGGGGCGGGACTTCGTGGGTGGGGAGGGGGCTTTCCGTGACCAGTTCCCGCCACAGAACACCGCCTTTGCACAGGCCGAATACCGCGGACAGATTCAGAACAGTCCAGACGGGGAGGCACGGCTCGAATTGACGGCGCCGGGGCTGGAGGGGGTCAACCAATTCACGGGAATACGGAAGATTTACACCCTGAAGCCAGGGGAGAAACTGCTCCGACTCCAAATCGTTCTCCTCAACCAGACGGAGAGCATGCAGGAACGCCGGTTCGGGTATTGGTCAAACAGTTTCTTTGGTCTCCCCGACACGCCAAATTACCTTACCGTTCCGCTGGAGGCGGGGGCGCACCGCGAACTCTCCGGAAGCAACACCTTCTTCAGAAACCCAGTGCGTGGCTGGCTGGCGTTGGACACGCTGCAATCGGGGGTTGTCCTGGTGCCTGAATACCGAAAATACGACTTGGCGTTCTCCTGGAATTGCCTGGGGGCGCGAAGCCGAAACACGCTTGAATTCCGCCTTGTCGAGGAGAGCGTGCCCCCCGGAGGGCAGACCGTCCTCCAGTTCGCCGCAGGGGTGTTCAATGCCCTGGATGGCATAGAGGGGGCGGGAGAGGCCGGATGCGGAAAAGTCGTCACCCGAAATGGACAACTCACCGCAACGCTTTACGGCTTCCAGAGCCTCGCCGCCACGGCTGTCCTTCTGGCGGACGGAAAACCCCTGGGGACAAAGGACACCACCCTCTCCGCAGGAAAAACCACCACCGTCTCCTTCGATTTGCCGCCGGACGCGACAGCGGCCACGCTGGAAATTCGGCAGGGGGAGTCGCTCCTGTTTGACCTGCTTCATCCCTTGAGGGAGGGCGCGCGTTTTCCTGCGCGGGAGCAGCGCAATGCCCCGCCGACTGACCAGGACCCCTGGCAATTCACCCCCGAGATGGATTATGTCACCCCGCATGACATTTGGCTGGAGACTGCCCAAAAGCCGGAAATCATGGTGTTGGTGGAGGCGAATGGGCTGCGGGACGTTGTGGAACTTCGCCAACGGTGGGATTTCCGCGTCGCCGCCCCCACCGTTTTCCCCGAGTCCTGGTGCATGTCCTGGCGAAACAGAACCAGTTTCCCGCCGGCGTCCGGCGGCGAGTCCGGCACGGACAAGGTGGGACTGTTCCTCACCAGGCGATACGATGCAATCGTGCTTGGCAGCGGGCGAACGACCGTGCGCGTGAACGGCAGAAACCTCTGTGCATCCAGCTGGCTGGCGTATCCGCCGGCCACACGGGCGCGAATCCTGGAACAATTGCATGCCGGAACGGGTCTGCTGCTGCTTAATGTGAAGGACGCGGACGAGTCGCTCTCCGACATCCTTGCCTCCCTGCATCCTGCAGAGGCATTTCTGGCGGACTCCCTCTCCTTCGCCGCGGCGCCGCATTTCCAGTCCGCGAGCATCCGATGCGGAACCTACGGGGCGGGCAGGGTCGCCGCCGTTGACTTCAAGACGGACTGTTTTCTCGCTCCGCTTCCACGATGGCGTGGCCGAAATTTCCAACTGCTGCAATGCGAGCACCGCTTCCAGGAGTACCAGTTCGCCATTCTGGCACGGCTGCTCCACTGGGTGACAGGCGCCGAACCGGAGATTCTGGCGTTGAAGGAAGGCAAGCCTGGAGAGGCCATTATCCGGACAGCCGTGGCGGGAAAATATGACTTTGAACTCTACAACCGCCACACGGAGCGGCATGGGGATTTCTCGCTGGAACTTCCGGCTGGCGTCTCGTCCTTTCCCCTGCCGCCTCTTCAGGATGGCGACAACTACCTGCACGCCAGGCTGGCGGGCCGTGACTTCGCCTTCCTCCGACTGCACCACACCGCCTCGGCGAAAATCAAGGCAATCCGCATGAAAGACCATTTTCTTGCAGGGGAACCGGTGCATGGCACACTGGAACTGGAGGGAGTGGATGAAGACACTTCCCTGATTTGGGAAGTCACCGACGGAACGGGGCGCCGCCTTTGCCAAGGGGAGGGTGCGGATGTCGCCTGGGATGCACGTAACGCTGTCGTCAACCGGCACATCCTGCGGGCGGAACTGTCCCGGAAAGGCCGCGTCGCCTCCGTCCGGCGCCATCTGTTTTTCCTGCCGGAGACCTTTGACCTGCGCCGGGAATACACCAATCTTCTTTGGGTCGGTGCTGACCGGTTTCCGGAATACACTTATCCGGAACGCTTCGCGCAACTGCGAAGATTCGGCTTCAATTTCCTTTATGGCGGCTCATTCACCGACGCATCCCCCATCCTCCTCCAATTCGCCAATGTGGAGACGGGCATGAACTGGTACGCAGGCGGCAACGGCTATCATCTGCCCTATCCGCAAATCCAGAGGCAGCTGGCGGACTGGTACAAGACCGGCGACAAGCGGAAACTGGTGCGCAGACCCTGCTTCAACTCGCCGGACTTCAACCCGGGCCTGCCGGGCAGGGAGAAGGAATTCTCCCCGTTCTGCACACGGCGCCTCTTCATGCTTGGGGATGAAATGAGCATGACCCATTTCCAGGAACCCATCGATTTCTGCTTCTGCGCGTACTGCCTCGACGGTTTCCGCAAATGGCTTCAAGGCCGTGGCTGGACACTGGCTCAGCTCAACCAGGCCTGCCAGACCGCCTTTGCCGATTGGGATGAGGTCATGCCGCAAACCTGCCAGGAGGCGCTTTTCGCGCCCAACCCCGCTACCTTTGTCCTGCACCGTCTCTACATGGATGATGTGTTCGCGGAGTCCCTGCGAAAGATCCAGGCCTCCATTCTGGCAAAATACCCAGGGGGAATCGTCGGGCCGACAGGGGTAAAGAACACGCCCCATCCCTACGGCGGCAACTGGAATTTCCGTAACATGAGCGCCTTTGGATGCGCCAGCATCTATGGTCCGCCGCGGCTTCCCGTCAGTTTCCGCAGGGATGAGCGTCTCGTCATGAGGTATTATGGCTACGACACACCCGAAGGCGAAACCCGCCATGCCCTCTGGACTGGGCTCTTCCTCGGAGAGCGCAACACCAACTCCTGGTTCTGTCCGATTTTCCTGCTTCCAGACTTGCGGACATCCAACGTGCGCAAGTATTACGGCGACCTTCTCTGGGAACTGCGCGGCGGGCCGGGTGACCTGCTCTACCACGCCAAAAAATTGACCGGCCAGGTGGCCATCCTCCATTCGCAGCCATCGGTCATCGCCAATTTCCTGAAGCAGTCGAAGGTGGATTACGGCTCCAAGGAGTTCGCTTTCGCAATGGCCCTGGAAGATTTGGGAGTGGCTTATCGCTTCATCGCGCCGGATGAACTCACCCGCGAGTTCCTGCGCTCATTCCAGGCGGTTGTCCTCCCTGAAACCAGCGCACTGTCGGACACCGAGCTTGCCGTGCTCAAGGGCTTTGTCCAGGAGGGCGGCAAACTGGTGGCCGACTATGAACCAGGCGTGCTGAATGAACTCTGCGTGCCCCGAAGAAATCCTGCTCTGGACGAACTGTTCGGAGTCAAGACCGGCCAGCGCGGATTACGCAAGGTCACCTCCCACACGCTTTCAGGAGTCTCCATTGCGCAGGCGCAGGGGAATGTCTCCTGCACCACTGGTCGTGCGCTGGGCGAGGCCACCCTCAAAGGCGGCGGGACTGTGCCCCTGGCCGTTGCCACTGCGCAGACGCTCTACCTGAACTTTGCCCCCCAGTACAGCGAAAGGCGCGAGCAGGCGTTCCGCAGGCTGCTTTCCGCGTTCCTCTCCCTGGAGTCCCCCGCGCAGTTCATCTCTGACCACGCCGTGATGCACGGTTTTTTCCGTAACGGGCGGACACTCCACATTGGACTGCTTGCCGAGCCGTCCTTCGCCGGCTGGCGCACCGCCACGCTGAAAGAGACGGCACGGCACTCTGCCCAAGGCGAGTTGCGCCTGGCCCAGGCCGCCCATCTCTACGACTCGCGACAGGGCAGGGAACTGGGGCATGGCACGCATTTTCCGCTTGCCCTGGCACAGGGGGACGGCACATTGCTGACCGCCCTTCCCTACCGTGTCGCCGCCATTGACCTTGAGGCCCCAACCACCATCGGCGCTGCCGAAGTCGCCACCATTACGGCACAGATTGTGACTGACAACCACGCCGCGCCCGAACCGCACGTGCTGGTTTTCCAGGCATTCCACGAAGACGGCACGGAGTCCCTCGAATATCGCCAGCCGCGGCTTGCTCCAGGCGGTCGTTTCGCATTCCCGTTCCCGCCGGCGCTGAACGAAAAGGGGCGGTGGCGCATTCAAGTGCGGGACGCCGCGAGCGGTGTCACCGCGAACTGCCACATCCAGGTGAATTGACCATGAATATCCCCGAAGAACTTCTGAAGATGCTGGAGACAGGCTGGCGGAGCCTCTGCGCGGTCGTTCCACTGCCCAACTCCTTTGATTTGCTTGGCGCCGAGACGTCCCCGTGGAAGCCCCTGGTGAACGAAAAGGGGGTCATCACCATCGAGACGCAGTTCACTCCGCCTGGAATGCAGCCGGACGTGTTTGCCGGCGTCCGGCGGACTCTGCTGACGCTCTTCGCCCCGGAAAACTGCGGCCTCGGCGCCTTCGTCGCACCAATCTCCCATGAATGCCTGGACGGATGGCTGCCAGCCACTTCCCTGCATTTCCGCACTTCGCGTTTTTCCGACCTGCATGAACTGGCCTTTGTCGATGGCGACAACTCCCTGCTCGTGCGACTGAAAGCCGATGCAGGGACTATTTACTACCGGGTCGCCATTCCGGCGGAGACCGAGGCGTCCCGTCTCTGGGACATGCCTGACCCGCAGCCAGAAAGACTGCCTGACGGGGAGAGGTTTGACACTGGACTGGCCCGTCTGCGTCAGCATTGGATGACGGAGTTCGCGCCGGTCTTCTCACGCCTGCCATCCTCCCCTCTATTGCGGAACGCCGTGCTGGCCGCCCTTGCCAAATCCTTTCTGACGCAGTATGACGGCGGACTTCGCTATGGCGCGACACGCTATTACTGTGATGACGGACCCTGCGCCGAGTCCTTCCCGCCGACCATCCTCACCTTGGTGTCCGCCTGTCTCCACTATGGCCTGGAGAAGAAGGCGCTGCCTTTCCTGGGGCGTTTCCTGGACTCCTTTGTGTCGGAGAAGGGCGAACTGCTCCATCGGGGCAACGGCGCCTCCCTTTCCGAGCATGGCATGCTGCTGGATGTCTTTGGGCAAATCACCGACGCCGATTTCCGGCGAAAATATTCCGCCACCGTCGGACGGGTGGCAGAGCGTCTTCTCCGTCTGGTGCAGGAGGCGGGGCACGGACTGATTGCCTGCTGTCCCGAGGACGATGTGCGCGCCTGCCCTCCCCGGCAGTGGTTCTCCTGCAATCTTTGGGTGTCGCGTGGGCTCCTCGGCCATTTCCGCGATGACGCAGCCGAATCAACCGTGGCCAGGGAGTTTGCGGAACGCACGGTGCGCATCTGCCGTGAGTCTGCCATCGCCACAAAGGACGGCCTTTTCGTTCCCCCATCGCCCGACTGGCGGGAGCCGTTTGCGGACATGAATGATTTTGTGCCCTTCATGCCGACGGATGACATCCACAGCGTCGCCTCCTACACCAATTACCGTTTCTATCCCGAAATGCTCTCCAGCGGCCTTCTGCCATCGGATTTGGCCGCCTCCATCGTCCAATATCGCCGCAGGCACGGCGG
>JAFRLP010000134.1 GCA_017431185.1 Victivallales bacterium
GGCGGTTTTCACGTCAAACCTGTCAAGGAACTCCCGACAGGCGTCGGGTGCGCCATTCAGAAGCACCTCCCGCCATGGCAATGCGCACTCCTGGTGCGTCAGCCCCAATCGCTCACATCCCGCCAGAAATGCCTCCCGGCGGGTCTGGTTGGAGACCACCTGAAGTCCCTCCGTATCGACAAAGACCGCCTGGCGGCAACCGTCCGCAACGGCCTGTTCGAGGAGAGCGTTGATGGCATGTCCGCTGTCCAGCCCCACATAATCCGCCCCGCCAGGCAACTTCAAATGGTCAAAGAACACCATATTGCACCCCAGCAGACGCAGACGCATGAAGGTGGTCAAATCAACGCTCTGGTCAATCCCCCACACCACCAGATTGCGGATGCCCCGTGAAGCCAGCTCAATCGCCGCCCTTCCCTGCTCCACACCAGTGGCAAAGGGAGGCGCCAGAACCACCAGCGCATTTTCACTGACCGCCGCCTGGTTTAACGCGCACAGGAACTCCTGCGCAAAGGCATGTGACAACGGAATCAGCGCCCCAACCTCGCCAATGGGCTCCGTCTGGACTGTCGGGGAGTCATTCACCACCGTGCCAAAATAGGGACGGCGCATGATGACCCGCCGGCTCTCCAGCAGGTCATAGGCACGGCGAACCGTCACCCTGCTTACCCCAAAGCGCTCCATCGACTCCTGCTCTGTCGGAAAACGACCGCCCGCAGGATACACCCCCTCCAGAATTTCACGGCTCAATGTCTCAACGATGCTCTCGGTCTTGTTCTTCATGGCTGTTTACCCGGTTGTTGGATGATATACGATAATACAAATAGGACAATTGTCAAATGGGAAGGACAAAAAAGACCAAGGGGAAAAAAGAGGGGGCGGCTTATTGCAGGCGTTTTCGGAATGCTCCTGGTGTCACGTGGCTGACGCGCAGGAAAGCCTTGGAGAAGGTGAACCGGTCGGCGTATCCGAGTTCCTCCGCGATGACCTCAATGGGAAGGTCGCTGTAGGTCAACAAAGCCTGGGCACGGGACATCAGAATCTCCTCCATGACCTTGCCCAACGGCTTGCCGAAATTCTTCAGGCAGAATTTTCGGCAGGAGGAGAGACTCATGCCGAATTGACGGACAATCTGCCTGCTGGACAACCGCTTCGGGGGAGTCTCGCGAATGAGCTGCACCAGTCTTTCGGCATGGCTGGACATAAACTGCTTGTTGACGCCAAGCAGTTCCCGCCTCACCAGAATGGCCAGCACCTCCCCCAGATGCACACGGAAGGCATGTTCCAACAGCCACCCCTCGTGGTTGACCAGCAGCCGCTTCAGGCAAAGGACGCAATCCTCCACATATTCGGAATGCCTGACCTGAATCTCCGTGATGTCCGGATAGCTGGAGGGAGTCTCCAGCCGGATATAGATATGGCTGCCCGGCTCGGAGGAAAACAGCTTTCGGTCAAGCCAGGAGGGCACCAGCATGCATTGCCCGCCCGACACCGTGCCGGAGCCGCTTGCCGTGGCCCACTCCATCCGTCCCGACTTGACAAAGAACAAGTCCAGGTGAAACGGCTCGCTCCCCCCGTTGCGGAGAATACCCCACCCTGCCGGTGAATCCACCCAGATGACATTGCTGCACCGCAACTGGGACAATGCGACGAACACCGATGCGTCAAGCCTTAGGCTGTGGCATTGAAAGCCATTGGGCACAACCGTATGGTTCTTGTCTATGGGAAAACCGATTTGCTCAAACATGCCAGGCTCCTTTCTCCTTCGGCTGATTGAATTCTCAACCGCAATATAATCCGCCAACTGTTTTCCTGCCAGTGCCATCTCCTCAAAAACAAAACGAAATTGACATAACATTGACTTTTTGAACATTGTATTCCCCTCAATGATTTGGTATAATATTGACATTCGTTTTTTTAGGAAAAAGGAAAACAACACAGAAAAGGAGACAAGCCATGGACCACCCAAGCCACGATGCAAAAGGGAGAAGCCAGTTCACGCTCATCGAATTGCTCGTCGTCATAGCCATAATCGCCATACTTGCCGCGATGCTCCTGCCGGCCTTGAGCAAGGCTCGGGAGAAGGCGCGCGCAACACAGTGCATGAGCAACATGAAGCAGATTGCGCTGGGCTGCGCGATGTACCTTCAGGACTACGACGACACAATCATCCTGAATTACTCCTGGGGCGGAGTGGACAACGTGTTCTGGCCGATGGCAAAAAAAGACAATGACAGCAACCTAAGGGACGTACCTGTCTATCTGGGCGGAAGGAATGTCCTGTACTGCCCCAGCCGCACAAAGGACACCACCTCGAATGTGGCCAACATCTACGCCGTGCCGTACCAATGGTGCCACCATCCCTCCAACTATGACGACGGAGGGAAAAGCGAAGGAGGCTGCCGCACGCTGTTCCCGTCGGAGAACAAAGGCGTCGTCCTGTACCTGAACGCCTTCAAGGGCACGGCCAAGACGCCCTTGATGGTGGCGGAGGCATTTCGCTCGTCTGCATCCTATTTTCGGGTCACGGAGACCTACGCGACCCTCGCGTCGGACTGCAACAGGCCATTCAACATGCTTCACGCCGACCGCACCAACATGGCCTTCGCCGATGGACACGCGGCCGGTATGACGCGCAGCAATTTCCATGACGTCTGGCCATCCGCCGCCTCGCCTGGCGACTACCTGGTCTGGTACCGCAACTCGAAGGTCTCCTGGCAGTAAGAAGGTGCGGAAAATGATGAAGAACCCACTGCTTTTCCTGCTGGCAAGCGCCGCTGTCTGCATGGCGAAAAACGTAGTCGTTGAGGACGAATTCCACCAGGTCGCCCTGCACCGCTCCGCCGTGGCCATCGAAGACCATCCCGAAAAGGTTCCCTGGACATTCGAGGGACCTCTGGAGGATATTGCCTGTGGAGACGGGGTACTCACGCTCGCGGGCCCGCCGCGCTCGGAAATCCGGATGTTCAGCAAGCAGCGCTTCAAGTCCGGCAGGATGAATGCGCGCCTGCGGTTTGACACGGCGGGGCGCGGCGTCAACATCTATGCGGGATTTGTCACCCGCTCCCCCTGGGCTGCCAGCGCGGCCTGGTGCATGTTCAACGACTCGACCAATGGTCGCCTCTTCATGGGCGTGCCAGGCCGAAGAGACCCCGACTACGGAAAAGTCCACACGGGGAAATTGCCCATTGGCGAATGGTTCGACTTCACCCTGGCATGGGGGAAAAAAGGAGCGGAACTCCTCATCAACGGCGAAAGCAGGGGGACTCTGGAGGATGGCGCGTCCATCCCCAACGGCAATATGCAGGCGGTGCTCGCCATCTGGTGCAAGGAAAAGCCCTATTCCCTGTCCATTGACCGAATCAGGCTGGAGGGCGAGCCAGACGGGGAGATTGTCTCCGAGAGCAACCGGCCAACCGGCGAGAGAATCCCCATCCCCGTTCCCCCGCGCTGGCGGATGGCGGCGGAACCGCCGCCCGCCCCGGCAACCGCGTCCGTCACCGGTCAGGAAATTCTCCTGGAGAACCGCTATTTTCGCTACCGCTTTGATTTGGCGGACGGGCTGCCGTTCAAGGAACTGACCAGCAAGTACCTGAACCGCAACCTGCTGACATCCGGCAAAACCATCTTTGCCATCCATGACGGCCAACGTGAAATCCCCGCAAAGGATTTCAGAATTGCAGAGGCGGCGAAGCATCTGGATGGCCTGGGGGCACGGGTCACCCTTCACGGCGATGGACTGGAACTTGCGCTGGATTTCACGCTGTCCGAAGACTCCCCTGAACTGAGGCTCGCCTGCAAAGTCACCAATCAGTGTACGGCCAAACGTAAAATCGGCGTGACCTGTCCTGTGCTCCCCTATCTGAAAATCGGGGGGGTCCCTGGCAAGGACGAATACTTCTACCCCTTCGAGTCAGGGATGGCGGGCAGTCTGCCCGTCGAACTTCGCCATCCTTACGGAGTCACCCTGTTCATGCAGGTGATGAGCGTCTTCAACCCCCAAGCAGGAGGCGGCATCTACGCCTATCCCATGGACTCGTCGGGAATGCCCAAGATGATGTTCCTGAAGAAGCGTGTCCAAGGCGCACAGCCGGCGCCAGGCTACGACTGCGGATGGGGAGGGGGGGCCGACAGCCAGGACCTCAAGCTCTTCGATGAGCGGGAAGGCACCTCCCTGGCATGGCGGCATCTACGCTTTGACCTGGAGCCAGGGGGATTTGGCGCACTGCCGGTCTCCGTCATCGGGGTCAACGCGGGCATCTGGCACGCAGGACTGGAAAGCTACTCCGCCTTCGTCCACACCTGGTTCTCCAAACCCCATCCCACTCCCCGCTGGTGGACAGACTGCTACGGCTGGCTCTCCGCGCATCGCCTGGACGGACTGTGGATCCTCAGTCCCGCGCCACAGGAGGTCGGCGCACAACCAGCCGCCTCCGGCTACTGGGACATCCAGGCCAACGATTTCCTCTACGGCAAGACCATCACCCATCTGGAGAGGAACGTCAACCAGGAATTCTGCGGCTTCTGGGACTTTCCCGCAGAATTCGACGACCCGGCCAACTGCAAAGGCATGCCAGGCATCAACGCGGGCATGCTTGGAGACTACGACTGGAACCCGCGTCAGGGCGGACTGGAGGCCATGCGACGGGAAATCGCCCGCATCCATGCCAAGGGAAGCCGCCTCACCTTCTACACCTTCCCGGAAGCCAGCGCCAAAGGAACCCGTTCCTACGAAATCGGGCGCGCCTGGGCCTCCATCAATGCGGCAGGACGCCCTCGTTCAGGATACACAGCCGATGGAATGGGCTGGAATTTCTGCCCCTATGAACAGGGATTCGCCGACCATTATGCCGAACTGTTCGCCCGCCGCATCGCCGAAAGCGGTGCGGATGGCCTTCGACTGGACGTAATGGCGCGCCTCGGCGACTGCCACAACCATGCCCACGCCCACTATGACGGAACACTGCGCGGCACGACGGCGCCGTCTCTGCTCGGCCAGACGCTCCGCAAAATCAAGGGGGCTGTCCATGCAGTCGCCCCGGAGGCGATTGTCACCGTGGAGCATGCCTCCAACGACTACCTCTGCCAGTTCCACGACGGATTCCTCTCAGAGAACATCTGCTGGAATTCCGAACGCCCCCAGTGGGCGCATTTCCGCAATCTGAACGAGTATGAACTGGTGTTCACCAGATTCTATTTCCCCGAAGTCAAGACCTTCATCCACGGGCCGTCCAACAGCCAGGAGGGGCTGAACATGTGCATCTTCAACGCCACAGGCGTGGCATGCACGCCGCGAAAATGCATAGCCGCCCTCCATACGCTACGCGAAAACGGGGACGCGCTTGACAACGGAAAGACTCCGCAGCCCTACATTCCGACCCTGCTTCCTGGCGTCTTCGCCAACCACTTTACGGGCGAGCCGCACAAGGAACTCTGGACTCTGCTCAACCGCAATGCGGAAGACTCCTGCACACCGCAGCTGGCCGTGGACAATCGTCCGGGCAACTGGCATTTCGTGGATTTGTACAGGGACGAGGAACTCTCCGCCGTGACAGACGCGCAGGGAAAACTGCGCGTGACCTGTCGGCTGCCCGCCGGCAGCGCGACAATCTTCGCCCGGCTGGAACGGCGAATCACCATCTCCCCCAACGGGGACCGGCTCTCCGTCAGTTTCCTGCGTCCGCACGGCTGCCGTTTCCAGGCAGTCTGGGATGAGGACGATTACCGCAAGGACATCCCGCTGGCCGACTGCCCCGCCCAAACCACCCTTGCACCGCCTTCCGATGCAAAGCGTCTCATCGTGAAACTGTATCGCGGCGAGTACCTGGTGGACGAGACAATCCTTTCGCTCAACACGGCCTCCCATGACTGACCATATCCTCACCATACGCCAGCCTGTCCCACTCCCCGAGGACGGCCTGCTCCTGGGAAACGGCGACTTCTCCGTGAGCTGCTTCCAGCAGCCTGGCGCCATCCTTTTCCAACTGGGCAAGAATGATTTCTGGGACGAGCGGATGGACTACTCCGACAATCCCAGACCAGCCCACATCGACGAGTTGCGACAGGCCACGGAGGAGGCCAATTGGCACTGCGACGGCATCACCGGCAAGCCCATATTCCAGGGAGACGCCTCACCCAGATTGCGTGACCTCTGCCGCCCCATGCCCTCCATGCGCCGCTCCGCCCCCACCCCCAAGCCCGTGGCAACCCTGCGTCTGCACTACCCGGCGGACTGGCCAGACCAGCGGTGGGAACAGACCCTCGAAATCGAGCGGGGAATCCTGACAGTCCGCCTGCACTCCCCGCATGGCGGCACGCTGCTGGTCCGCGCGGTCGTCCACCCCACCCTCAACCGCTTGACCCTGCACTGGCGCCTTTCCGGAGTCACGCGACACAACACCTACGGCGGATATTTTCCGGGATTGCCTGAACTTCCGCCCATCTATGCCACCCTGTACCGCAGGACGGAAACCACGCTGACCGCACAGGCGATGGAGGAGTACCGTGACCATGGAAACCGATATTTTGGCGGCAAGGAACTCCCCACGCTCCCCCCTGCCACAGTGCAGGATGGGGCGTTGTGCCAGACCCTCCCGTCCGGCGCACCGCTCTTCCTCGCCCTGGCCAGCCCCGATGCGGAATGCGAGGCAACGGACAGCCTGCTCCGCTGCCGCCCCTCCGGCAACCGCCGCGCAGGAGCCTTCTGCGTCGCCCTCTCCCGCCAAACCCCGCAGGAGGCGACAGGGCTGGCCGGTTCCGCCGTCTTCCGCAAGGAGGCAGAGGCGGCAGCCCAGGCGGGCAGACGCTTCTTCGCGCACTCCTCCCTCCACATTCCCGCCGCCCCTGCGCTGGAGGAGCACTGGTATGCCTGCCTTCATGCAAAGCGCTGTGTCCTGCGGGCAGGAGTCGTTCCGCCTGGCCTGTTCCTGCCTTCCACCATCCTCCATGACTTCTCGCAATGGCATGGGGACTATCACCTCAACTACAACTACCAGTCCATGTTCCTGGGAGACTGGGAAGCCAACCACCTGGACACAGGTGACGCCTATTTTGACGGAATCGCCCCTGCTCAACGCCTGGGCCGCAAAATCGCCCGCGACTACTACGGCATCCCGGACGCATGCTTCATCCAACTATCCTGTTTCCCCTTTGACCTGCCGGATGACTACATGGGAGGACTTCCGCTTGGACGCATGGCCTACATGACGGGGTGGTGCGCCGCCGCCTTCCATCGCCGCTGGCGACTGACACTCGACCACGCATTCCTGGAGAAAACCGCCTTCCCGGCAGTGCGCGAGTTCGCGCGCTTCTATGCAGGCTTCCTCCTACCTGGAGACGACGGTCTCTTCCACGCCTTCCCCTCCAACCAGGGCGAAAGCAACTTCAGCAGGGAAAATTGCCTGGACGCGCCGCAAGTCCTCCAGCACGCCAGATTCACCTTGCTGGCCGCCTCCGAAGAGGCGGAGGCCCTGGGACTGGGAAACAGCGAAAGCGCACATTGGCGTGAAATTGCCCAAAAACTCCCGTCAGCAGCCAATCTTCCCAAGCAAGACTACCCTGAATTCCAGGCTTTCGACGGAATCATCCCCCCTGCACCCCAGCCTGACTCCCTGCCGGAGTCCCTTGCGGACGGTACAAAATTCGCCACCTGGTATGTCGGTCAGGCCCCCTATTTTTGGACAATCCTGCTCCGCAGCGGCAAATGGGACGCGGCGCGCTACTGGCATCCAATGCAGGATATGCTTCGGCACTGGCGCATGCCCAATGGGCAAATCCGCGCAATGTCCCACGCCACCCACAGCCTGGAGCGCGGCGGATTTACCGAAAGCCTTGGTTTCCTTGCCGCCATCACCAGCCTATTGCTCACCGACACCGAAGGCATCCTCACGCTCTTCCCTGGCGTCCCAGATGGTCAGGCCGCCAGTTTTCAGGATCTGCGCGCGGACGGCGCGTTCCTGGTCTCCGCCACCCGTTGCCGCAGTGGAGTCAAAAGCCTGACAATCCATGCCGAAAAAGGCGGAGAATGCCGATTCGTCTCTCCCTGGAACCCTCAGGAAATCGAGACGATTCATCTCTCCCCTGGCGAAACCCGCACCATCACCGCCCCCAAGCACGCCTAATGCCGGAAAACCAAGACAGTGG
Organism: Victivallales bacterium; assembly: GCA_017431185.1. The sequence goes on from JAFRLP010000134.1 coordinate 8,143, forward strand.
CCTGCGCGTCGGCACTTTGCATTACCGCAGCCTGGGGAAACTCATTGAGGCTGGGGCTTATTTGATGCTGGCGCTTCTGGCCACCAACCTGATGGGATATAAACTATACTCCACACTATTGCCGCTTCTGCTGGACAAGCAGGGATTCACCTCTTCCCGAATCGCGTTAATCATGAGCACCATCCCGTCGATGCTCACCTTTGTCATCTGCCCCATCATCAGCACAGCCAGCGACAAAACACGCACGCGATTCGGTCGCCGAATGCCCTATCTGGCCATTTCGGCCCCCGTGGTGACGCTCTTCCTGATGCTCATTCCCTGGTCGGGGCAGATAGCCGCCTTGTTCCCAGGCGAGCCGCCAAAGGCCACAGCCATCCTCATGGCCACCCTGACGTTCTGCTTCCAGGTGGCCTTCCTCATTCCAGGCTCCGTGCTCTACTACGTGGCTGCGGACATCATCCCCCATGACCATGTGGGGAGATTCACCGCCGTATCCTCCATACTGGGCACCGGTCTGACCGCACTCTTCAATTACTGCCTGCTGAAACGCTGCGTGGAGAACCCAAGGCTTTGGTTTACAGTCATCGGCGGGCTGTTCCTGATGGCGACATGGTTGCTTTGTCTCCGTGTAAAGGAGGGAGAGTATCCCCCCGTGGAGGACAATCCTCAGGACTCCTCCAACGCCCTGGGCAACTTTCCAGCATATATTCGGCTCTATTTCCGCGAATGCTACAGCCATCCGCTGTACGTCCTACTCTTTCTGGGCGCTGCCCTGAATCAGGCCTCAACCGTCTGCCGCAATACCTTCAATCTGCTTTTTGCGACCAAAAGTCTGAAAATGGACGCCGGACAATACGGCAAGGTCATTGGAGTCGGCGCAGTCCTTTCAGCGCTGATGCTGCTGCCACTAGGCAGACTGATGGACAGAATCCACCCTTTGCGAATGTACATTGTCAGCGGAATTGTCGTAGTCGCCGTGAATGCCTGGGGGTATTTCTTTGTCCATTCCTACCAGACCTTCTATGTGATAGGCGTGATGATTTCCCTGGTTTACGCCATCCAGAACATGGCTGGCACCCCGATGCTGATATGCCTGGTCCCCACAGACAAATACGGTCAGTTCGCCAGCGCCAACAGCATGGTGAATTGCCTCGTGATGTTCCCTGCCTCCTACCTGGGGGGAGTGGTGATTGAACACCTTGGCTACCAGATGATTTTCGCCTGGGATTTCCTGGTGACCATCCTGGCCACCATTGCGATGCTCTGCGTCTATCGCTCCTGGCAAAAACTCGGTGGTCCCCACTCCTACTCACCTCCACGAAACTTCTGATGTTCGCCATCGAACAGCCTTTTACAGGTCGTCAATTCCCCGAATTCAACTTTCCTGCGCAGATCCAGGAAATTGCGGACAGAATGAACCTGGACCCCACCAGGATACCACCCTACACTCTGCCGCCGTTGCCTTTTCAGGAGGATTGCCCTGCCGCAGAATTCGCCAACCGCATCCGCCCTTTTCTGGTCAGCCAATGCCGTGATTTGATGTACGGAGAAATCCCGCCGCGCTGCGAAGAACTGCTGTTTCGTCAGACGGCGGAAGGAATGGCCTTCAACGGACTGGCCATTCGACGGGAAATCGACATCATTTGCCGCCATCGAAACCAGGAACTGGTCATCCATCTGCTATTGTACATTCCCAAAAATCATGGCAAGAACAAATGCCCTGCGTTCCTGGGGCTCAATTTCAAGGGCAATCACGCCACCACCCACGATCCAGGCGTAACCTTCCATCCCTTCAACCGTTATCCTGACCTGGAACTGGCAAACCTCAAGGACACCCGTGCCACCGAAGAGCAACGTGGACTTCAGGCGGGGCGCTTTGAATTCGAGAAAGTCCTTCAGGCAGGCTATGCCAGCGCGACTGCCTGCTACTACGAACTCTGTCCAGACCGCCCTTCCGCCGTTGGCGATGGAATGTACCGGCTATTCTACACCCCTGGGCAGTGGAACTCTCCACTGCGTCCTTTCGGTGCAATCAGCGCCTGGGCCTGGGGAATGGAACGCGCCATTGACTGCCTGGAATCGCAGCCGGAAATTGACGCCACACGCCTCATTCTCCACGGTCACTCCAGATTGGGCAAAACCGCCCTATGGACCGCCGCCAATGACCTCAGAATAGCCATGGTCATCTCCAATGGCGCCGGATGCTGCGGCGCCAAACTCGCGCATCGATACTATGGCGAGAACTTCGAATGGATGAACCTATGGAACAGCCATTGGTATCGAGCGGATTTTCAGCGTTTCTCCAAGCATGACCTGGAGTATCCCATTGACCAGCATTTTCTGCTGGCCGCCCTGGCTCCACGCCCTGTGCTGCTCGCAGACGCCTTCGAAGACATATACGCCGACCCCATCGGTGAATTCGAGTCCTGCCGTGCCGCATCAATGGCCTGGAGATTGTTTGGCGGCAAGGGACTTGGCAATGCATCCTTCCCTTCCCCAGGGCAATTGGTTGGAGATGAAATCGGATTCTATATGCGCGAAGGCCCCCATGACATGACACCCGATGTCTGGGATGCCATACTCACCTTTGCCAAACAGTAACTGTTCAGTACAACGATAAGGCTATTAACGCCTGCTATAACTATTCAGATTTCAAAGGGTACCCAGAGCCATTCCTTGCGACAAGCACCACTTTCACCCCCTCTTTCTCAAGGAATTCGCGGGACTCGTCTGGGAGGCCATCATCCGTCACCAGGAGCTGGACCTGGCGCGGCGTGGCGAAACGGGTCAGGGCGGGCAGACGAAACTTGTGGCTCTCCGTCACAATGGCGACACGTTCCGCCAGGGAGATGGTCTTCTGCTCCAGCCGCGACAGCTTGCGGTCGGAAGTGTAGAAGCCCGCCCTCGCATCGGCTGCGTCGCATCCGGACACAAGCCAATTGACATGAAACGCCATCACCTCCCGTTCCGCGATGTCCCCCACCAGATCCAGGGAGCTGGAACGCAGTTCGCCACCAGGCAAAATCACCTTCGCGCTGCTGCGGAACAGCGAGGCTGCCGCCGACAGAGAATGCGTCACCACCTTCATGTAGCGCTGGTTCAAACGCGCCACCACCCGCGCGAACGCCAGCGCCGTGAAGCCCGTCCCGATGTACATGCTCTGGCACGGGATGACCTCCTGATAGAGCGCCTCCGCCAGCGCAAACTTCAGGGGCGTGAGGTTGGCGTCCGCCTGCATTGGCTCATAGCACGCCGGATGGACGACCGCACCGTTCTTCACCACCAGCGCCAGACGACGAGACTCCAACACTTGCAAATCACGGCGAATGGTCATCTCGCACACGCCAAACTCCGAAGCCAGCGCGGATATTTCCGCCCGCCCCTTAAACAATCGCTCCAGTATCTGCTGCTGCCTGCGATTCATCTTTTCTCCCAGTGTCGTTTTTGTTAAAATATCACATTTTTTTGCGATTTCAACCGTTTTTCCGTGGAATTGCGACTTGTCTCACGTCAAGACCTTCGCTATATTAAGGGCATCGTTCATCCCCCCAACCCATCAACCAAGGAGAAATCAACATGGGTGTTTACAATCCTGCGCCTTACGAACTTGACCTGAACAAGATACCGCACCTGACCACTGCCCTGCCAGGCCCCAAAAGCCAGGCTCTGCACGCCCGCGCCACCAAGCACTACCGCGGCCTATCGGGACAAGTCCGACTCTTCCCCGTCGCCTTTGAAAGCGGGAAAGGCTGCATGATGGAGGATGTGGACGGCAACCAGTACATCGACTTCTCCAGCGGCATCTACGTGACGACCCTCGGCCACTGCCACCCGAAAATCTCCGAGGCCGTCGCCAAGTACGCCAACAAACTGATGAACTGCCATGACTTCACCACCGAAATCAAAGTTCGCCTGCTGGAAAAGATGGCCGCCACCCTCCCTGGCGACCTCAAGAATTTCCAGTTGTACGACTGCGGAACCGCCGCCGTGGAGGCTGGCCTGCGCACCTGCCGCGCCGCCACAGGCAAGCACGAGTTCCTCAGCTGCTTCCAGGATTTCCACGGCAAAAGCGGGCACTCCATCGGCCTCGCAAGAATGACCAAGTTCTCGGGTCCCACCCGCAACCCAGGCTTCTACATGGTGCCCCGCCCCGACACCTACCGTCCCCTCTGGACACGTGCCGACGGCACCCTCGACACCGAGAAATACCTGGAATTCTACGACACCTTCATCAAGGAATGCACCACTGGACAGGTCGCAGCCTTCGTCGCCGAACCCATCCAGGGCTGGGCAGGCTCCATCATGCCCCCCGATGACTTCTTCCCCAAACTCAAGAAATTCCTCGAGGAACGCAACATCCTGTTCTTTGCGGACGAGGTGCTCACCAGCATGGGACGCACCGGCAAAATCCTCTGCTGCGAACACTGGAATGTGCTGCCCGATGTGGTCACCCTCGGCAAAGGCTTCGGCAACGGCTTCCCCGTCACGGCGATGGCCGTCCGAAAGGACTATGCCGACGCCGTGGACAAGATTTCCGCCTCGACCAGTTACGGCGGCAACCCCATGGCCTGCGCCGCCGCCCTCGCCTGCTTTGAGGTCATCGAGGAAGAGGGGCTGCTGGAACATGCCCAGCACCTCGAAAAACTGTTCCGCGACCGCATGGCGGACTGGACGAGCAAGTACCCCTTCGTCGGCGACACCCGCGTCAAGGGCTGCCTGATGGGCGTGGAAATGGTCAAGGACAAGGCGACCAAGGCTCCGTTTGACGAGGCTGGCAAGATGGTCTATCGCAAGGCCTTCTCCAAGGGCCTGGCGTGGGTTCCCGCAGGCCACATCCTGCGCATGAGCCCGCCCATCATCACCCCCGATGACGTCGCCATGAAGGGCATGGACCTGATTGAGGAGGCCATCGCCGAAACCTGCCAGGAACTCGCCTGATTCAACCTTGAGGAAAAAGAGATGAAAACCTACCGTGTCGGCCTGGTGGGCTGCGGCTTCATCGGCAAAGTCCACGCCTACGGGCACAACAACATCCCGCTGTTCTACGACCAGGCGGATTTCCGCAGCCGCATCACCACGGTCTGCACCACGAATCCCGCCACCGGCGAAAAGGCGATGCGGCAGACCGGCGCGGAACGCGCGGTCACCGACTATCGCGAAATCACCGAGAATCCCGACATCGACGTCGTGGACATCTGCACGCCCAACAGCAGGCACCTCGAAGCGCTCCTCTCCGCCATCCGCAACAACAAGCACATCTACTGCGACAAACCGCTGGTCGCCACGGCGGACGAGGCGCGCCAGGTCGCCGAGGCCCTCCGCGGCTACACCGCAATCGGACAGATGACCCTCCAGAACCGCTTCTTCCCCGCCACTCTGCGGGCCAGGCAGCTCATCGAGGAGGGAGCCATCGGCGATATCCTCGAATTCGAGGGGCAGTACCTGCACAGCGGCAGCGCCGACCCCAAAGCCCCACTCAAATGGAAACTGGAGGCAGGAACCATCGCCGACCTGGGCAGCCACATCCTGGATTTGATGACCTGGCTCATCGGTGACTTCAGTTCCCTGCTGGCCACCACCCACATCGCCTACAAAGACCGCCCGTCGGCGGATGAGCCGGGCAAACGGGTCCCCGTCACCGCCGAGGACAACATGTTCGTGCTGGCCAAACTGCCCAACGGGGCCTGCGGCACCGTCCGCGCCTCCAAAATCGCCACTGGGATTGAGGACGGCTTCGGCTTCGTCATCCACGGCAGCAAGGGAGCCCTTCGCTGGGACCCGATGAACCTCGACCAGCTCTTCTTCTACGACGCCACCGCGCCTGGCTCCCCCATTGGAGGACGCAAGGGGTGGACGGCCATCGACTGCGGACAGCGCTACGACAAGCCCGCCGGCTTCCCCACCCCCAAGGCCCCCATCGGATGGCTTCGGGGGCACATGCACTGCCTCTACACCTTCCTCAAGAGCGTCCATGACGGACGCCAATACGGCCCAGGGCTGGACCGCGGCGTCCAAATCCAGCTTCTGATGGACAAGGTGTACGAGTCCGCCAAGAACAACCAATGGGTCAAGGCATGAGCCCGGCGTCTGGTATCCAAAAAACGGAGAGACACGAAAAATGAGCGAGCAATTTCTGATTGGCTGGGGCGAGGCAGACATCACCCCGCTGGACCGCCCCGTCTCCCTTTCGGGGCAGTATTACCTGCGCATCTCGAAGGGCATCCACTCCCACATCAAGACGGTCGCGCTGGCCTTGCAGAAAGGCGACCAGCAGGCCGTGATGATTGAGATGGACACCGTGAGCATCGGCTCCACCCAGGAACTGATGCGGCCCATCATCCACGAGGCCATCCCCGAAATCCGCGAGGAGTCCATCTTCGTCAACTGCATCCACACCCACAGCGCACCCAATCCCCGCAAAGGGGCCGGCATCAACAGCCAGTGGGAATCGGCGCCCGAAGGAACCGTCACCCCCGATGAGTTCATTGACCTGCTCAAGGAGCGCATCCTCCAGGCCGTCAAGCATGCCTGGGAGAACCGCCGGCCCGGCGGCGTCGCCCGTGCCTTCGGAAACGCCCGCATCGGCCACTGCCGCAGACCCATCTTCGCCGACGGCATCGCCGAGATGTACGGCGACACCACCCGCGAGGACTTCATCGGCCTGGAGGCCGGCGAGGACTCCGGCGTCGAGATGCTCTTCACCTTCGACACCGCCAGCAAACCCACAGGCATGATTCTCAACATCGCCTGCCCCAGCCAGGTCATGGAATCCACCTACGTCATCTCCAGCGACTACATGGGAGCCTCCCGTGAACTGCTCAAGGGCGAGTTCGGCCAGGACTTCCACACCCTCTGCCAAATCTCCGCGGCAGGCTGCCAATCCCCGCGCGACCTGACCCGCGCCTACAAGACCGAACCCGATTTCTGGCATGAGGACGGCGTGCCCGTCCTGGCCAACCGCGTGCTCAAGGCCGTCCAGGAGTCCTTCCCGCAGACCAATGGCAAGATTGACTTCGACCCCGTGTTCAAGCACAACTGCGCTGACTGCACGCTGCCGATGCGCCGCGTCACCTACCCGCAGTACGTCGCCGCACAGAAGGAACTCGCCCGACTCCTGGACATTCAGGGCGAACAGGAGGCCTTCGAGGACTTCGCCCGCGTCACCCATGAAAACGAGAAGATTCCCGGACGCCCCGGCCCCTACGACAACAAACTGATGCACTTCGTGCTCATCAAGAACCAGCAGGCCATCGTCAAACGCTACGAGACTCAGGACGAGACACCCACCTTCACCTATCCGATGCAGACTCTCCGCATCGGTGACATCGCCATGGTCAACTGCCCCTGGGAACTCTATCTGGTCTTCGGGCAAATCATCAAGGCGCGCACCAAAGCCCCACAGACCTTCATTGTGCAGCTCTCAGGAAAAGGCGCGGGCGGATACCTGCCCTCCCCCATCGCCGAAAAGGTCGCAGGCTACGGCGGCATGATCATCAATGGAACCGTCGGCGCGGACGGCGGCTTCAAACTCGCCGACATCGCCGTCGAAAGGCTCAACGCTCTGTTCTGAACGTGAAAACGACCTACCTCGGAATCGACCTCGGCACGACCGGCATCAAGGCGGCCCTCTTCCTCGCCGACGGCACGCTCCTCGGCGAGGGACTCTCCGAATACACTCTGGAGACCCCCAGGCCCGACATCGTGGAACTGGTGCCGGAACGCTATCTGGAAGCTCTCGGACAGGCTATCCAGGCCGCCCTGCAAAAGGCCAACCGCCCGGCCTCCGAAATCCGGGGCATGGGCATCACGGGACAGGCGGAAACCCTCATCGTCACGGACGCGGACGGCGCGCCCCTGCGCAAAGCCATCGTCTGGCTGGACAACCGCGCCGTTGACGAGGCACGGGAAATCGAGTCCCGCTTCGGCATCCAGCGGCTCTTCGCGCTATCGGGACAGACCGACATGCTCCCCTGCTGGCCAGCCGCCAAAATCGCCTGGCTGCGCCGCCACGAGCCGACGGTGTACGCCTCCGCCGCCAAATACCTGATGGTCGAGGATTTCGTCGCCTGGAAACTGACTGGGGTGGCGGGAACCTGCCGCGGCCTTCTCCCCTCCACCATCTACTACGACCTCACCACTGGCGAATACGCATCGGAGATGCTGGACTGCCTCGGTCTGAAGGCCAGCCAACTCCCCGAACTGCGCCATCCAGGCGAACCCATCGGATACACGCGGGGCGGTTTCTGCGGACTGCCGGACGGCATTCCCGTCGCAGCGGCCCCTCTCGACCATATCTGCGGCTGCATCGGCAGCGGCGGACGCGCTGGAGTCGCCACGGAGACCACCGGCTGCTCGCTCGCCGTCTGCGCTCCGCTCCCCAAACTGCTCTACGACGACCAGCGCCGCATCAGCACCTACCACGGTTTCCTCCCCGACTCCTTTGTCCTGCTCCCCTGGGCTCCCACCGCAGGAATGCTGCTCAAGCATTTCCGTGATGAATTCTGCTCAGGACAGGACTATGACGCACTGGGCAAAGCCGCCGCCGAGGTTCCGCCTGGAGCCGATGGCCTGATTCTCCTCCCGCACTGCGCCGGCGCCGTCTCCCCTGACTGCAATCCTGCCGCGCGCGACGTGGCCTGGGGAGTCACGCTTGCGCATAAACGCGGGCACTGGGCGCGCGCCATCATGGAGTCGGTTGCATTCCTCCTGCGGGACAATCTCGAGGCCCTGCGCACCCTGGGCGCAAACTTCGGCGAACTGCGCGCCCTGGGCGGCGGCGCGCGCAGCCGTCTCTGGCTGCAAATCAAGGCGGACGTTCTGCGCCGCCCAATCGTGACGACCGCCTGCCCGGAGGCCACCGCCCTGGGTGCCGCCATCCTCGGGGCCGTCGCCGCCGGCGACTTTACCGTCGCCACGGAGGCCGCCGACACGATGGTCAAGCCGGCTCTCCGCATTGAGCCAGGACCAGACGCGGAACGCTACGAGGCGGCCTTCCAGCAGTATCGTCAGCTCAACCAGCTCCTGTTGCCCACCTTCAAGTAAAATCACTCCCCCAATTTCCTCCCGCCCCCCGAAAAACACACATCATCAATTATGGAAAAGAACCAATTTAAAGTCGGATTTGTCGGTTTTGGCGAAGTCAACACGCCCAGGGAGTTCATCAATCCGCGCTGCGCGGCTGCCGCGGCCAAGTTGCGGGCTGCCGGATTCGAGGTCTTGGAGACCCCGCCGGTTTCGGACGACCCGAATGGGGCTCAGGCTGACCGTGCGGTTGCCGAGCTGCGGGCCGCCTGCATTGACGCGCTGGTGGTCTGCGTGGCGGGATGGATTCCCAGCTGGGCGGTCATGCGGGTCATCGAGCCTTTCAAGGGACTCCCCATGCTGCTGTGGGGACTTTCGGGATGGCGCGCCAATGGCCATTTCGTGACCACGGCTGACCAGGCGGGAACCACGGCATTGCGGGCTCCGTTGGCGGCGCAGGGTTACCGTTTCAAGTACCTGGTTGATTTCAAGGATTCCCCCACCCGTGAGGCGGAGGCCGCCGACTACCTCGCCGCCGTGCGCGCCGATTTCAATCTCCGCCACCAGATGATTGGCATGTGCGGATACCGCGACATGAAGTTGTACGGCACGCTCTACCACGGCAACGCCCTCAAGAACCGCATTGGCTGCGAAATCGAGCATTTTGACCTGCTGGAACTCGTCCAATTGCAGGAGCAGATCACCGATGCGGAGATTGCGGCGGCCGCGAAGGATTTGCGCGCCAAATGGCAGTTCATCCGCGCCCCGCAGCCTGGCACCGTGGAGAACTCGGTGCGGCTGGCTCTGGCCATGCAGAGGAAAATCAGCCAGCGGGGCTATTCCGCCTTCAGTTTCTGCGATGTCGATGGCATCAAGCAGTACCTGAAGTTCGCGCCCGCTGGTTCCTTGGCCTACCTGCACGAATTGATGGCGCTGCCGACGGTTCCCGAAAACGACTCCTACGGGGCTGTCACCGAACTCATCATGCGTGAACTGGCCGGCGGTGAGGTTCCCATGTACATGGAGTTCTACGAATTCACCCGTGACACCGCGCTGATGGGTGTGCCGGACTACGTGCCTGGCTCCTGGGTGGACACCAAGGTCACCGTGATGCCCAACGCCTTCGGTTCCTTCGGCGAGGGTCTCCTCAACGTCTCCAAGCTCAAGACCGGCCCCGTCACCCTGGCGCGACTCGGCGAGCAGCCCGACGGCGCGTTTGCCATCCATGCCACCACCGCCGAGGCCCAGACGCCCGAAACCTGGGAAGAGGCTGGCTGGGCTCCGCCCGCTCCCCAGCTCCCCACCCTGGAGATGCACTTCGGCTACTCCAGCGACGCATTCCTGGAGCACGTGGCCGGCCAGCACTACATCGTCTCCTCCGGCGACCAAATCGCCAAACTCCGCGAGTACTGCAAAGTCACCGGCATTGACTTTATCGAATAAGGTATCGGAGTGTCCCGCCGCTGGTCCTTGCCTTGCTCTTATGCCACGGGACGGCGTTCCAGCGGCATCTGCTCCACAATAAAATCGAACACGTCACTGACGCCAAATCCGTACTCCGCCGAATAAAAGACGGGACGACGTATGGTGACACCCGTAGCCTCCCTGACCCGTTGCTGTACAGAAATGGCCTGTTTTTGGAGGTAATCCATAAGCACTTCATCGGGATGGCAGGCATCCTGATGCCAATGACGGCCTTTCATCGCGACATCCGCCTGATTGATGACCACCAGAATTCTGTCCCGCTGGATGTTGGGGACGATGATGTCATTCAGCAGATGAAACGTCGTCCCCATATCTCGGCTTGAGGCGTCGATGACAACCAGCGCAAGATCGATGAAGCCATACCTCTGCTGTTCAAGGACGTATGTCTTGTTGAGCAACTCGATGATTTTCCTCCGATGCTTCAAATCGCTGTATACCCCGTCTCCCAGACCGGGTGTGTCCCATATTCGGAGCACATCGTTGAGGCGGTAGGCTCCAAGCTCCATGGTTTCAGGCTCGACGCCATAGCCGACCTTCGCCACGCATTTCTGGAAAAAGGCGTTGAGGGTGGTGGATTTCCCCGCCC
>JAFRLP010000135.1 GCA_017431185.1 Victivallales bacterium
AGAGCAGGCAGGAGAAGCCAATGGCTCGGTTGTCGGTTACCGTGTGCCTGATGAATAACAAGAACCATGGCAGAACTGTCAGATGAAGGACTATGGCATACAGCAGCAGTCTCCAGCAAGGCCTGCACTCGGGGGATGTATTTGATTTCATGGATGTTTGGGTGAAAAAGGGAAAAACGCCTTAATATAATATCCGGAAGGCGGCTTGCACAATGCCGAGCCTGAAATCTCGCATTTTTACGACTGTCAGACGGGACAAAATTTGCCTTTGGTTGTATATTATGACTATACACCCCATCGGTTTTTCCAAAGTCATCATACCCGTCAAATTGTCTTTTCCCATTATGGAAGAATCCATCCTGCGCGACAAAATCCTGGGCTGTTTCCTGGGCAAGAACATCGGTGGCACTCTGGGGGCTCCATTCGAATGCCAGACCCAGATGAACGACGTGGACTTTTTCACACGTGACCCTGGCGGTGTCCCTTTGCCCAACGATGACCTGGACTTGCAGCTGCTCTGGCTCACCTTGGCTGAATACTACGGCCCTGCCAACCTCACCTCCCGTCGCTTCGGCGAAGCGTGGATTGACGTCGTCATCGGTCCCTGGGGGGAATACTCCAACTGCCGCTGGAACTGCCTGACGGGCTTTATGCCGCCTCTCTCCGGCTCCTGTGACAACGAGGGACTCAAGTTCAGAAACGGCGCGTGGATTCGCAGTGAAATCTGGGCCTGCCTTTGCGCAGGACGGCCAGACGACGCCATCCGCTACGCCTGGCTTGACGCCTCCGCCGACCATGCGTCCGAAGGAATCTATGCCGAGATGTTCACGGCTTCGCTGGAGGCGTCCGCCTTCTGCGTCAATGACCTTCGCGAACTGCTGGAAATCGGTCTGCTGCGCATTCCGCAGGAGTCGCGTTTGGCGCAGAGCATCCGGCTCGCAATGGCGGGGCATGACTCGGGGAGGCCGTGGCGGACTGTCCGGGAAGAGGTGGTTGCCCTGAATCAGGACTTGGGTTGGTTCCAGGCCCCTGCCAATGTCGCCTTCATGGTCATTGGCCTGCTCTATGGCGAGGGCGACTTTGGACGCGCCGTCTGCACCGCCGTCAACTGCGGGGACGACACCGACTGCACAGCCGCCACGGCTGGAGCCATCATGGGGATTTTGCTGGGGGCCAAGGGCATTCCTGAAAAATGGCGCAAGCCTGTGGGGGATGGAATAGCCACCATCTCCCTCAATAAATTCAGCATGACGGCGGAGATTCCCAAGACCGTCACGGAGTTGACGGAACGCATCATGCTTCTGCGTCGCCAGGAGATTCTCCGCGACCCCGCATTGGAAGTGGCGCAGGAGGATCTGCATTCGCAGGATGTGGCTCAACTGCTTTGGAAGAGGTCGTGCCTGGAGCTCCGCTTTGACGCGCCCACTCTGGAATTGGGGGTGGAGTATTTGGCTGGCCCCTACCTTACGCCTGGCAAGCCCTGCACGGTGCGTCTGAACATACGCGACAGCGTGACCGCCTCGCAGACTGTTCATTTCCGCTGGAGGCTTCCTGATGGATGGCAGGCAGACCCCAATGGCTTTGCCGTCGGAAGCCTCAACTTCTGCCAAAGTTCCGCCGAGAGTACCATCATTCCTCCAGAGAATCTGCCCGAAGACATGTATTATCTGAACTTGGAGATGCGGGCCGGCATCCGCTCATTTCCGACGGTGTTCGCCATCCCATTCCGCAGAGCGGGCTCGTTCAACGTACCATTCCGTTTCACCTTTGACGAACAGAGTGACGGCACCCGCCGTTTTACCGCCCTCCGCAATCGGGTGAAGGAATTGTGCAAAAAGATTTCTGGCTAATCAGAAAACATTTTGCGATTGCGTCGATGCACTTGTTGGCTGCTCTAAACCTATCGGTTCACCAACCCTTTCGCTTCGTCACTGGTGAGTTGAAAGTCCTCCATAAGGGACTGCTGGATCTCTGCATCAGAGCGTTTTTTCCTTCTGGAACTCTCCACAAACATTCGGAAAACCTCCTGTTTCCCCGCCTGCATCCCCGCCTGCATCCCCGCCTGCATTCCCTCTTTTCTGAGTTCCTCACGGTAAAGTTCGCCTGCGGTTTTCATGTTGAATGTCTCCTCTGGGTTGGCGGGAACTGGCAAACAATCCCCGGTGATTGCGTTGATGCACTGGCCTGTTGCTGCCCGGATGTGCTGGTAGGATGGGTTGGCATCCAGGATGGTCTGGAATTCCTTTCGTTTGCCTGCAAAGACGTTACCTACATAATGTAGCAGCAAATCCAGATTTGGCTCATCGATGTGCCGCTTTTTTTCCGCAAAGTCGGTTGCGACCAGCAGCGGGAGGCGGAAATCGGGGATGTAGTCTCGGACAGAGGGCATCGTGTCCTTCACTAGCTCGCGGAATGAGAGGGGCGCAGTCCATTTCTCCCGTCCCCAATGGATAACCAGGGTGATGACTGGTGCGAGTCGGTCTCCCACACGGAAGCCGTAGAGGAATTCTCCAGCGGTCATGTTGGAACTTGGCTTGCTGCGGTTTCGGTCGGAGATCACCCCGTACTGCCAGAGGTAGTTCATCATGTTCATGGCCAGAGCACGTCCCACCATGAACTGGTCAACGGTGGTCTGGTTCTCAATGCCGACCACCATGTAGCTGCGCTGGTTGTCCTTGACGCAGGACACGACCTTGCAGACGTCGCGTTGCCGCGATAGGCTTCTGAACTTGTCATCGCCTCCGAAGTGGAAAAATGACTCGTCCGCGGTGGACTCCTGAATTTGGGATGGTTTCACCACTGGCTGACCACCGAAAACCATCCAGTTGATGAGTGCAGCCGTCGTTTTGTGCTCCTTGAAGAACACCTTCAGCGAATCGTCAATTGTCGCCATCTGTCTTCCTCCTTTTGTTTCAGAATGGGTATAATATATGCAATAGAAATTGAAATGCAAGCAAAAATGTAAAAGAATTTCCAAATTCTTTTTAAGAATTCTGTATAGGCTATTTTTGACTACGTTAGGATTTCAGGTCCGCCTTTGATTGTTTTTTTGGCGTGTTCGGTGGAAAAAAATCTTTTCCGGCTTATATTATTGGGAGATTTAGTTTTAGAGAGGGACAAAAATGAGAAAAAACAGAAGCAGGCAATTATCCATACGCTGTCAGCGAAAAAAGGCTCACGAGAGCACAAAAGCAAAAAAAGGGTTTTCGGCGTTTCGTGTGACTGGCGTATTTCATCGCAATCCCAAGGGTTTTGGCTTTGTGTCCGTTGAGAGACCAGGGTGTCATGGTGTGCCCAATGAGGATGTGTTCATCCAGATAGGCCATACGCAGGGGGCTCTGACAGGGGACCGGGTGTCGGTCAGCGTTTACCGTGAGCGGGATGCCCGCGGCCCGTCAGGGGAAATCACTGGCATATTGGAGCGTGCCCGTCCCGAAATCGTGGGTGTTCTGGCGGAGGATGAATGGGGCAACCCCATCGTGCGCCCGCTTCGCCGTGATCTGCCGGCTGCGCTGTATGTGCAGGGGGAGACTGCGGCGCATCAGGGTGACTGGGTGCAGGTGCGCCTCATTGAGCAGAAGGACGGGAGTTCGCAGCTTCCGTTGGTCGCGGTCCTTTCACGGGTCGGGCGCATGGGAACGGTGTCCGCTGATTTGAAGGCCATCTGCGAGGATTTCGACATCCCCTGCAAATACACTGCGGCCTCGGAACGGCACGCGGAGAGCATTGTTCCCGTCGAAGTGCCCCGTGAGGATTGCCGCCAGCTGGAGGTGTTTACCTGCGACCCGATGGATGCCCGCGACTACGATGACGCCATCTCCCTGGAGATTTGCGGCAAAGTCGCCACTTTAGGCGTGCATATTGCGGACGTGGCGTGCTATGTCCCGCACGGCTCAGCCCTTGACCGTTCCGCCAGAGGGCGTGGCTTCACCAGTTATCTGCCTGGCCGCACCATCGGGATGTTGCCCGATGCCTTGTCAGCTGACCTGTGCAGTTTGCGTCAGGGGGTTGACCGCCTGGCGCACAGTGTTTTTCTGCAAGTGGAGGTCAATAGCGGGAAAGTGCTCTCCAGCCGCCGCGTCCACACCATCATTCACAGTGCGCATCGCCTGTGCTATGAGCAGGTTGACCGTGTGCTTGCGGGGGAAAGACTTCCAGAACTCAGCGGCCAGTTCTGTGCCAAATTGAAGAAACTGGACAAATTGGCGCGCCAGATGCGCTCCTGGCGTCAGGCGAGAGAGTGTTTTCTTCCGCTGGAGGTGCCTGAGATTCGGGTGCTGTGCGGCGGGAAGCCTCTCCGTGTGATGGGCCTGCAACAGGGGCACAGCGGACCCTCCTCTGAGATGATTGAGGAGTTTATGCTGGCGGCCAACGTGGCTGTGGCCGAGGAGATGAAGGGAAAGAGCCTTCCTGGACTCTATCGCAACCATGCTGAACCGACGGAGGAGGCTTTGCATCAGTTCAGTGCGTTGGCCCAGGAGCTGGGGCTGAAGAAGGTGAAGCACACAGACCGTTCCACCTTGGCGCGTGTTCTGGCGCAGTTGCGCGAGAAGACGGGAGGCGAACTGGTCTCCATTGGCTTTTTGCGTAAAATGCCTCGTGCGGAGTACTCCCTGTCCTGCATTGGTCACTATGGACTGGGCAAGCCCGTCTATTGCCATTTCACCAGTCCCATTCGGAGGTATGCGGATCTGCTGGTTCATCAGCAATTGCTTGCTTTGGATATGGGGAGAAAGACAATGCAGGAGTCGGCCATTGCCCCGATTGCGGAGTCCTGCAATGCCCTGGAGTACAACATTGACCAGGCGTGTTTTGCCGC
The DNA here is from genome assembly GCA_017431185.1 of Victivallales bacterium. The sequence goes on from JAFRLP010000135.1 coordinate 4,820, forward strand.
GTCCGACCGGCTCAAGTTGAGACTGATGCAGGAGCGTCGTAAAGACAAGGCATTGGAGCCATTGGATGCCTGGGTTTGCCGAGTGCAGTCTGCACAGGTGACCATCTACATTCCCGAATATGGACTGATGTCGAGCGTGGAGCCGGAAGGGCTTCCGTCCGGCAAATGGTTGTCAATGGAGGGGGGGAGCGTGCTGAAGAACTGCCGCACTGGTCAAAAACTGCGTTTTGGCACACCGCTGAAAGTGCTGCCCCGAAGCATTGACCTGGTGCGGGGAGTTGCCTCCTTTGCGGTTGCTGCTGCGGAGCGCTCTCCGCGGCGTTTGGAATAGTTTTCGTTTGTCGTTTTTTTGCAGGAGAAAAAAGTGCTGACGATTGTGCTGTCGTTGATTGGTGGTGGCCTGGCAGGCTTTGGGCTGAACATGGCTTGGCATGGGCATCCCGTCTGGTGTTCTTTGGCGGGCGTGTTGGTGGCGGTTCTGATTATGACTATCATTAACCTGCTGATGCGCAAAAAGTTAGAGGCTGTGTTCCTGAAGATTCAGGAGCACATTGTCAACAGCCAGAATACGATTCGGCGCAAAATCGCCACTTTGGGCAGCCATGCAGGGCCTGGCTTCCAGGCAAGGCTGGAGCAGGAGCAGGCCCAGGCCATCCGTGAGGCCATTGACATGATTGATGGGGTCAAGCCCTTTGAGAAATGGAATTTCATGGTGGGTCGTCAGGCGGATACCTTGCGGGCGCAGTTCTATTTCCAAATCAAGGACTTTGAGTCTGCCGACAAATATTTCAGGCACGCTTTGCTGCTGGACCCGATGCTGCTGGCGATGCAGATGACGCGCTGCTACAAGCGTGGCGAACTGAAAGAGGTGGAGAATCTCTTCCAGAAAGGGCAGGCGCGCTTCAAGGACGACAAGGCCGTTCTGGTCTATGCGCTCTACTCCTGGATTCTGGTTCAGCAGAATCGCATAGAGGATGCCATCCAGGTCTTGGTCAAGGCCAAGACGCGCGCCGAAAACGACGTGCTGAAGCAGAACTGGGACCACTTGGTCAACGGTCGGGTCAAGCGCTTCAGCAACGCCGGACTGGGAGACCAATGGTTTGCGCTCTATCTGGAGCAGCCGCGTGTCCAGCGCATCCGTGAAACGCCAGGGCGGGGCTTCCGCCGGTTCTGAAATTGTTTTTTTCTTCGGTTCTCATCGGAAACGAATCATCACGAGGAGTTCATGCCATGGCACTTTGGGGCGGCAGATTTTCCGAGGCGACAGACGCGCTGGTGGCGCAGTTCACCGAGTCCATCTCTTACGACCGCAGACTCTACCCGTTTGACATCATGGGGAGCCAGGCTCATGCGAAGATGCTGGCGAAACAGGGCATTATTCCGCAGGCGGATGCGGAGGCCATTGTCGCCGGCCTGAATGAGATTCGCGCCGAAATCGAGTCAGGCGCCTTCCAGTTCCGCCAGGAGTTGGAGGACATTCACATGAATGTGGAGTCACGGCTGACCGAGAGGATTGGCCAGGCCGGGGCGCGTCTTCACACTGGCCGCAGCAGAAATGACCAGGTGGCGACTGACGAAAGGCTGTACATGCGCTACGAATGCGCCCAGACCATTCGGCGCCTCCGCAAAATGCAGGAGGCCCTGTTGTCGCTGGCGGAGCAGTATCCGACGGTCATCATGCCAGGCTTCACGCATTTGCAGCATGCGCAACCCGTGCTTTTCGCGCATCATCTGCTGGCATACGTCGAGATGTTCGGGCGTGACTGCGAGAGATTGCACGACTGCCAGCGTCGTCTGAACCGTCTGCCTTTGGGAGCAGGGGCAATCGCTGGCTCGACCCTGCCATTGGATCGGGAGTTTGTGGCCCGTGAACTCGGTTTTGAGCAAGTCCTCCGCAATAGCATGGATGCCGTGGGAGACCGCGATTACATTGCGGAGATGCTGGCGGGCTTGGCCATCACGTCAATGCATCTGTCCCGACTGTCCGAAGACATTATCCTGTGGTACAGCCAGGAGTTTGCCTTTATCGAGCTGGGGGACGCCTTCACTACTGGCTCCAGTCTGATGCCCCAGAAGAAAAATCCTGATGTGGCGGAACTTGCCCGTGGCAAAACGGGACGTGTCTATGGCCATTTGATGGCGATTCTCACCACCATGAAGGGCATTCCGCTCACCTATGACCGTGATATGCAGGAGGACAAGGAAGGACTGTTTGACGCCATTGACACCGTGAAACTCACTCTGGCGACCATGGCCGCCATGTTGGGAACCCTCAGACCCCGCCAGGAGAGGATGCTTCAGGCTGCTGGCGATGCCGCCCTGATGGCCACGGACCTGGCCGAATGGCTGGTGCGCCAGGGGGTGCCCTTCCGTGAGGCTCACCATCAGGTGGGGCGTTATGTGGCTCTGTGCCAGCAGAAGAACATTGGACTTGACCAGGGAACCTTGCAGGATATGCAGTCGTGCATTCCAGGCGCCACAGCCGAATGCTTCACCTTGTTTGACCCTGCGCACTCCACGTCCGCCCGTCAGGTCATCGGCGGAACCGCCCCCGAAAATGTCGTTGCGCAAATACGGTACTGGCGGAAGGAACTTCAGGCTGGCAATGCGTGATTGATCGCGTTCCCCTATTGGAATAG
>JAFRLP010000136.1 GCA_017431185.1 Victivallales bacterium
AAGGCGCGCCTTGAATTGGAACGGGCGGAGGACGAGTTGGAGCTGGCCCGCAGGCAAGCCAACTATGAGAACCTGGCCATCCGCCGTCGGTACGAGCGGCACAAGCAGTGGGTCGCCAAACTGGAGAAAAGGCTGGAGTACCGTCAGAAGCAGGTTGACAACCACACCATTTGCGCGCCTGTGGACGGGTTGCTCTGCTACAACAAGGTCTATTCCAATGGAAAAATCGCCAAGGTGGCGGTTGGCTCCACGGTGGGGCCGCGCTTCAACGTCCTCTCCATCCCCGATTTGAGCGCGATGGAGATGCGGGTGGAGGTGAATGAGAAGTACTATAGTTTCGTGAAGGAGGGGAGGAAGGTGGAGGTGCGGCTGCCCTCGCTGACGGAGCAGACGCTGGACGGGGAGGTGACGGGGGTGGACTTGCTCTTCTCGAACAAGGGCAAGAAGGACTCGCAGATAGGGCTTTATTCCAGCCACGAGCCGTTGGGCGAGGTGATTTTCCGGGCGCGCATCCGCATTCGCCAGGGGAACGTGGAGTTGAAGCCGGGGCTGCTGGGGGAGGTCATTTTCCCCTTTCGGAGATGAGCATGAGAAACGGCGGACACAGATGGCGCAAGATGGTTGGCATGGCTTTTTTGGCCGTGTTGCTCGCTTTGTGCGTCTGGGGGGCGATGCTGCTGCGGGGCGAACGTGACGAGGCGGCCTCCGTTCACTATGAACCCTATACGGTGACCGAAGGGGCGGAGGAGGCTCGGCTGATGTTCCGGGGCATTTTGCAGGCGACGCGCAGCATCCCCATCCATGCGGCCACCCATGGCCGGATCACGGAGTTGGCCGCTCAAGGGGCCAAGGTCAAGAAAGGGGATTTGCTTTGCAGCATTGATGCGACGAGCGCCAGGGAGGAAATCGAGAATCAGGAGAACAACATCAACGATGCCGAATTGCGGCTGGAGCAACTGCGGGCGCAGTTGAATCTGGTCGAGTTCCAGGAGGAGGTCAAGGTGAAACAGTACCGAGGTACTTTGGCTCATGCCCAGTTGGAGGAGAAGCAGGAACTGGCGAAGCCCGATGAGCGCGAGCGCCGTCTGATGGACATCGAGGAGCAGCTCGCCCGATATGATTTGGAGGATGCGCAGGACTCCCACGACCGCCAGAAGAAGATGCTGGACAAGGGCTACATCACGCCCTCCGCCCTGGAGCCATACGAGCGGACGCTGGCCAACGCCAAGGCGACCTTGGAGGAACTGCTGCTCAAGAACCGGATTGAGCGCAAGGGCGTCACGGAGGAAAGGCGCGTGGAACTGCGCAAGGCCGTCGAGCGCGCCCAGTCGAATCTGGCCCGCATCGAGGGCAAGAGAGAGCGTCGAATCCGCAATATCCGTGCGCAAATCGAGGCGACGGAGATGGACTTGCAACTCTATCGGCACTACATTGACCACGCTCAGGCGCAGATTGACCACGCTTCCATCTATGCCCCGGCGGACGGTGTGTTCATGCTGCTCAACTATCGGGACTGGACAAGCGGCGGACTGTTCCGTGAAATCATCGTGGGGGACGAAAAGTGGAATTTCGACATCATCGGCCACATCATCGACCCCTCCGACATGGTGGTGAAATTCGTGGTCAACGAGGCCGATTTCCAGCGTTTGGCGGTGGGAATGAAGGTGGAGGTGAATTTGCCTGCCCTGCCGGGGCGTCATTTCCCCGGCACGCTCCGCCAACTGGGGGCCATCGGCAAGGACAGGGGGCGGGTTGACCCGACGGCCATTGGGACGGGCGCCTCCGAGGTGCAGATGTTCAACGCCTCCATCGATTTTCAGGGGGACGGCACCAGTTTCCATCCGGGGATGTCCGCGCTTATCTCCATCAAGGTCGAGAAGACGCGCAAGGGGCTTTTCCTGCCCCGGGAGGCGCTAGTCTGGCGGGACGGAAAAAGCGGTGTGCTGAACGAGGATGGCGAGTGGCTTGCCGTCACGGGGCGTGAATACAACGACATGACTTTCCATGCCACCTCCGGGGTCAAGTCAGGACAGGTCATTTTGATTCCCCACCAGCGTCAGAAGTGAGTCATGGACACTATCATTCACATAGCGGGGCTGAAACGCCACTATTACATGGGCGACACGTTGGTGCCTGCGCTGGATGACGTCAGCCTGGATGTCCATCAGGGGGACTTCATGATGATAGTCGGCTCCTCGGGGTCCGGCAAATCCACCCTGATGCACCTGCTGGGACTGCTGGATGTGCCCACGGCTGGGGTGATGGACATCAGCGGCACGCCCGTCGCATTATGTTCCGAGGCGAAGCTCTCCAGCATGCGCAACGTCCACATCGGTTTTGTCTTCCAGTCCTTCAACCTGCTGAATGATTTGAACGTGGTGGAGAACATTGCCTTGCCGCTGGTCTATCGCGGGGTGCCCAAGCGTGTCCGTCTGGAGCGCGCCACCGAACTGGCCATCAAATTGGGGCTTGGCAAACGGCTGCATCACCATCCCAAGGAGTTGTCCGGCGGTCAATTGCAGCGCATCGCCATCGCCAGGGCGCTCATCGGCGAGCCAGACATTCTGCTGGCGGACGAACCGACCGGCAACCTCGATTCCGCCACCAGCCGCGAAATCATGCAAATCTTCTACGAACTGAATGCCCAGGGGCACACCATCATCATGGTCACACACGACCCCAAGCTTGCCGACCAGGGAACCCGCAAGGTGACCCTGCTGGATGGGCATATCATCGAGGATGTCCCTGGGCTGCGCGCCAAACCCCAGATGAATTCAGTGGAGGCCGGACGGGGCGGCGTTTTCCCCAAAATGCGTGGGGTGAGCGTGGCTGACCTGGTGCGCATCGGCATCAAAGAGGGGCTGCTGGCGCATCAGATGCGCACGTTCCTGACGATGCTGGGCATCATCATCGGCATCTCCTCGGTCATCGCGATGTCGTCATTCTCGCTGGGGTCGAAGCAGAAGCAGGCTGACCAGATCCGCGCCTTGGGCGCCAATCTGGTCAAGATTGTCGATAAGCAGTTCGAGAATGAGCGGCTGGTGGAGTCCCGCGCACGTGGTTCGCGTGGCTTGAGCCGGCAGGATTTGGCGCAGTTGCGACGTGGCATTCCCGACATCGAACGGGCTGCCTGCGCCCGCCAGATCAAACTCAATGTCGCCCACGCCCTGGGAACGCTCAACCCGCGGGTTCTGGGGGTGGAGGGGGACTACCTGGCCGTCAACAATCTGGCCATGGCGGAGGGACGGTTCTTTGACCAGGGCGACTGGGCGGGGAGCGGACGGGCCGCCATCATTGGCGCCACGCTGGCGCGCAATCTTGCCGACCTGCGTCGGGAACACAATCTGGAGGCGCGATCGCCCATCGGCGATATCCTGCTGCTCGGCGGAACGCCCTACACGATTGTCGGTGTGCTGGAGGAGAAGAAAATCGATTTGGACGAATTGGAGGCCACCAGCGCCAGCGACCCCAACCGCGATTTGCTCATCCCCCTGGAGACGCTCATCACCCGCACCGCCTATCTGGATTTGCGCAGTGAGGTCGATGAAATCCAGCTTCAGCTGGCCACGGAGGACAGCCTGGCGCGGGCGGGGCGTTCCATCCGTTCCATTCTTGGAGTGACCCATGCGGGCATTCTGGACTACGATTTGGTCATCCCGATGGATTTGCTCAAGCAGAAGCAGCAGAGCCAGCACCTGCTGGACATCCTGACCATCTGCATCTCGTCCATCTCCATCGTGGTGGGGGGGATTGGCATCATGAACATCATGCTGGCGTCGGTGACGGAGCGGATTCGGGAAATCGGCATTCGGCGGGCGATTGGGGCCACGCGGATGGACATCATGCGCCAGTTCTTGACGGAGGCGATGACCATTTCCGTCACTGGCGGCATCTTTGGAGTGATGCTGGCGGGACTGGTGGTGGTCTTCACCTGCCATTTCCTGGTGTTGCCAGTCGTGTTCAGCGTGCAGCTGTTGGGTGCGGCGGTGCTGGCCGCGACACTGACGGGCCTGGTGTTCGGCATCTATCCAGCCTACCAGGCCGCCAACAAGAACCCCGTGGAGTCCCTCCGTGCCGAATGAGTAGAGGTGGCGGCGGCGTCCC
>JAFRLP010000137.1 GCA_017431185.1 Victivallales bacterium
GGCGTACGCTCGCACACAAAGACAATTCGTCGCGCTGATTGACGAATGGGACGCCGTGTTCCGCGAATACCGTGACGCCGGCAACCGCACCTACAACTCCGAGGCGGCGCTCTCCTACGCCGTGCAACTTGCCTACTACAAGGCGCAGGACGAGTACACCGTCATCCCCGAACTCGACACAGGCAAGGGTTACGCCGACCTGGTGTATCTGCCCAAGAATGCGGGACGCCCCGCCATCCTCGTCGAACTCAAGCACAGCCAGGACGCGGAGACGGCGATAGACCAGATTCTGCGGAAGGACTATCCGTCCCGCCTGGAGCACTACCAGGGAAACCTCATCCTAATCGGAATATCCTACGACCGCTCCGCCGACCCAAAGGCGCCGAATTTCAAGCACCACTCCTGCCGTCTGCTTCGGGCATAGGGGGGCAATTGGGCGCGGTGGACAAATGTCATCCCTGAATTATATTATTTGAGAAAAAATCCTGAATGAAATTGAGAAAAACTTCTGAATGAAACCAGGAAAAACCCCTGAACGAGTAGGAACACTGGAAAACCAGAAGGGAGATGAGAGCGATGGCAGGAAAGAAAAAGAGTTATCGGAAACGGCTTGCCGATGAAATGCTGAAGTTCAAAATTTCGGCGATGGGCGCGGTTCTAGTGGAAGGTGCGAAGGTGCCGTCAGAACCAAGGACACCCGATATTTCGTTGCCCCCTCCATAGCGACAGCCGCAATGGGCATCGGACCTGGCGATCTGATCCGCGACCTTCCTGGGCATGATGACCAACTTCTCCGAAAATGTGCTGGGCATCTACTACCGTCGGCGCAACAGCGAGAAGGAGTGGAGCGGCAGGTTGGGGTCTCTCGCTCGGCACACACCAGGTGGCATTCCGAAAACTCACGACAGGAGTCGCCTGAAGACAGGCCAATTGGAGGGGGCGGGGCCGAGATGGACATAACTGCCGCGCACATTGGCGCGGCAGGCGCCGCAGACGGCAGTCCGCCCACGCGAGTCACGCGCTGTCCAGAGCGGTGTATCCGCCACCGTCCCCTCCACGGTGGAGTAGTGGAATTCATGGCCTCTGGCAATGCCAAAGGGGCCGGTCACCTCACGGTAGCCCAATGCCGCCAGACGGGGATTCATCCTGGCCTGACCAGGCAGCAGCCCCAGCAGAGGCCAGACACGCCCCTCGAAATCGGCCAGGGACTCCAGCAGATAGAGATAGCCGCCGCACTCCCCATAGACGGGGTGCGCATCGGCGAAACGCCGAATGTCCGCCAGCATGGCATGATTCTGGGAGAGTACCTTGGCATATAATTCAGGGAACCCGCCGCCCAGGTACAGCGCGTCCAGATGTTCTGGCAGAGCGTGGTCATGCAATGGGGAGAAAAACACTGTTTCGCCTCCGCAGTCGCGCAACTGCTCGAAGAACTCGTGATAGTAGAAGCAGAAGGCGTCGTCGCACGCCACCCCCAGACGGATTGGCCACGGCTGCTCCGTCATGCGTGTACCCCGAGGGCACGGACGCACCGCAAGTTCCAGAATGCGGTCAAGCTGCACGGTTGACTCCACCGTCCGTGCCAACTCCGCCAGCCAGGGTTCCTCCAGACGACCGGGCGTCAGACCAAGATGACGTTCGGGAATCCGCCAGCGGTCATCCCGCTTGAGATAGCCAAGCAGGGGCGGAAGCGAGGCGTTCGCCAGTGCCTCCGCCAGCAATCTGGCATGATTGTCGGAACCGACCTGATTGGCCAGCACGCCAATGACCTCGACATCCGACCGCCACTGGGCGAACCCCTTGACCAGCGGGGCTATCGACTCCGACATTCCCCGTGCATTGACGGTCAGCAGCACGGGCAGACGAAGACGGGTTGCGCATTCGGCCGTGGAACCTTCGAGACTACCAGGACGACATCCGTCAAACAGCCCCATGACTCCCTCGGTGACCGCCGCATCCCTTCCGTCCAAATGCCTGGCGTAGTTCTCCCAGTTGCCGAACCAGCCATCCAGATTATACGCCTCCATTCCGCTGGCTTGCCGATGGAACATCGGGTCTATGAAGTCGGGGCCGCACTTGAACGACGCCGTTTTCAGACCGCGTTTCACCAAGGCTCGCAGAATACCCACCGTCAAGGTGGTTTTTCCGCTGCCTGAGCCAGTGCCGGCAATGATGAACTGTGGAACCATAGGCTCAATCACTCCTCTGAAATGCGGGGAGAAGTGGCGGCGTCCCC
>JAFRLP010000138.1 GCA_017431185.1 Victivallales bacterium
CTGCAATTCCTGGAAGATGTGGAAATCATATAGATAATGGAGCATACATTTGACTTAAAAACATATTTGACAGAAGGCGTTGAGCACGTAGTCTTCGACATCCTGAAAGCGACGGCAAAGAACCCAAAAGAAAGTGCTTTTATGGCGAAGTTTGCGTTGCATGCAAAGGCATCAGCGGCAGTACGCACTGAGAATGCGTTCATGCCGCCATTTTTGATTGCCAGCATCACCAGCGTGTGCAACATGCACTGCAGGGGATGCTATGTACGGGGCATCGGATCATGCAATGATGAGGCCACACAGGAGGAAATGATGTGCGCAGATGAGTGGCGCAGCGTGTTTGCACAAGCGAGAGACCTGGGCATCTGTTTCATCATCATCGTTGGCGGCGAACCGTTTCTCAGGTCGGACGTATTGCAGGTTACCGCGGAATTTCCGGAGATTCTTTTTCCAGTGTTCACGAACGGCACATTGATGAGCGAACAGTACCTTTCTCTTTTTGACAAAAACAGAAACCTGGTGCCGATTTTAAGCCTGGAAGGCGGGCAGGCCGCGACGGATCAAAGGCGCGGCAATGGAATCTATCAGAACCTGCTTGCGTGGATGGAGCAAATGAAGAACCGCGGGCTGCTGTTTGGGACCTCAATTACCGTGACAAAAGAGAACATCAAAGATATTACAGCTCCCGATTTCATCGGGGAGATGAACCGGCATGGGTGCAAGGCGATGTTTTTTGTGGATTATGTGTCCACATCGGAAGAGGATAAGGACCTTGAGCCTGCAGATGAAGAACGGGAGTATATGAAAAACGCTATGGCAGAATGCCGGTCAGCCCATAAGGACATGATCTTCATTTCCTTTCCGGGAGATGAGAAAGCATCCGGAGGCTGCCTTGCTGCTGGGCGTGGATTCTTTCACATCAACGCTTACGGCGGCGCGGAGCCATGTCCGTTTTCCCCGTATTCGGACGTGAATGTCAAAGAGGTTCCCCTGAAAAAAGTAGTAGAATCGAAACTGTTCAGAGGACTCCACGAGAGCGGTCTGCTCCTTGAGGACCATCCGGGGGGATGTGTCTTGGCTGAACGCGACGCACAGGTCAGAGCATTGATGAATACCTGATAATACGATAAAATATATAGTACCCGTCATCTCACAGGAGATTTGAAATACAATGCGTGAAATCTTATTGACCGGAGGGACCGGCTACATCGGTTCCCATACGGCCGTGGCGATGATTCAGGCAGGATACGACATCGTCATTGTAGACAATTTATCCAACAGTGAAGCGGCGGTCATCGACCGGGTCGAACAGATTACAGGGACGAGGCCAGCGTTTTATCCATACGACGTGTCCGATAAGGAGAAGATGCGCGAGGTATTCGCGCAGCACCAGATCAGCGGCGTGATTCATTTTGCTGGGTTCAAAGCTGTGAATGAATCGGTGCAAAAGCCTTTGCAATATTATCGGAATAATCTCGGGACGACACTGACACTTTTGGATGTCATGGCGGAATTTGGTGTAAAGCAGTTCGTGTTCAGTTCTTCGGCCACCGTCTATGGACCGGACAATCCATGTCCCTATAAGGAAACGATGGCCATTGGCGGCTGTTCCAGTCCTTATGGATGGACAAAAGTCATGAATGAGCAGATGCTCAGCGACGCCGCGGCGGCAGATCAGGAACTGTCCGTGGTGCTTTTGCGTTACTTCAACCCAATCGGTGCACACGAATCAGGACGAATTGGCGAAGCGCCACAGGGGATTCCGAACAACCTGATGCCTTACGTGTCGCAGGTCGCGGCAGGCAAGCTCAACAAACTAACCGTCTTCGGCGATGATTATAATACGCCGGACGGCACCTGTCTGCGCGACTATATTCACGTCATGGACTTGGCGGAAGGACACGTCAAAGCCATCGACTTCGCAGCTCGCAGAACCGGCGTGGAGATATTCAATCTGGGCACAGGCGTGCCGTATAGCGTGCTGGACAGTGTCGATTGCTTCCAGCGTGTCAATGGAGTGAACGTTCCGCACGTGATCGGACCGCGCAGAGAAAGGGATCTGCCTGTGTCATGGGCGGATGCCGCAAAAGCTCGGGGTGTGCTTGGCTGGGTAGCAAAGCGCACGTTGGAAGAAATGTGCAGGGACGCA